>JAOUJW010000004.1 GCA_029882975.1 Gammaproteobacteria bacterium | reverse complement strand
TACCTCCGCTTCTACCTCCGCTTCTACCTCCGCTTCTACCTCCGCTTCTACCTCCGCTTCTACCTCCGCTTCTACCTCCGCTTCTACCTCCGCTTCTACCTCCGCTTCTACCTCGGCTTCTGCTTCTGCTTCTACCTCGGCTTCTGCTTCTGCTTCTACCTCGGCTTCTACCTCGGCTTCTACCTCGGCTTCTACCTCGGCTTCTACCTCCGCTTCTACCTCCGCTTCTACCTCCGCTTCTACCTCGGCTTCTGCTTCTGCTTCTGCTTCTGCTTCTGCTTCGGCTTCTACTTCCAAGTCGAACTCAGCCTCTACATCGGCTACCTCGGTCTCGTTTGGTGCAATGGTTTGCACAGCCTCCTGATCTGAGTCTTGGATCGTCCCCGGTAACAACAAAGCTTCCAAATAAGCATCCAGTGCTTGCTCCTGTTTCTCTACTTTTAGCGCTGGTTTGTCCATAAAGGGACCTCAGGAGGCTATGAGCCTGAACCTCTGCTCTTGTCTTTTGTTGCATTCATAGCGAATGCTTTGAACAAAGAACTGGCCATGGGATACGCTTGTATTGCAGTTTTTGATGGTTTCGGTCCTGCATGAGTGGATTGAGGATCGGTTTGCCTGCTTTGTGGTTTTGTATCCTGTGTGACTGTTGCAGGTTTTGGTGTCGCGAACAAAGCTTCTACTTCAGGATCTAACTCTACATCCGCCTGTATCTCAACATCCGATTGCTCCTCTAAATCCGGTGACTCAGACTCCCATGAGGTTTCAGCGATTAACTTTGCATCCATTGGTTCAAATGATTGTGCACCATCGTCTTTCAAATCTCCGATCGTGTCCAATGGTAACGGCATAACTTCCTGTGGGCTTGGTCTGGACGAGGGTGCTGTGAAAAGCGCAGCCACTTCAGGATCCAGTTCATCGATTGAAGCATCGGGTTCATCCAAGGGCCCGTGCTTCAGATCATTTGTTGGAACGGGTTCCAACTCCAAATCCAGTGCACCCGCAGAGGCAGCATCACTGTCGGTATCTAAAGGTTCATCATAAGTCTCATTAAAGGCAGCAAGGAAAGATTTCGCAAAAGGCTCGGTTTCAACATCAGTTTCCGGTTCATCTTCCTCAAGTAATAAGGTATGGGGTTCACGGTCTGATATTGGCAATGCCGGTTCATGATCTGCTATCACTGTAGCTTTTTGGCCGTTTTTATCAAATAAAGGCCCGTTTATCTCCTCCATGAAGGATTGCGCAAAAGGATCTGCGCCAAACTCCGCTTCCGGTCCATCCGCTTCATGCAGTGGGGTATCCGGATCTGGCTGAGTAAGCTGTTCCAAAACCTCGGTCATTTCATCAGGGACATCAACGATGTCCCGTGGTGTTTCAATTAAGGAGAGTTCGAACCCGGACAATGCTTCGTTGGCCGGCACAATCAATTGCACTATCGCTTCCGAGTCAAGTGATACGACAGATACGTCTTCCCGGTCTGCATCTGAAGCAGTACCAACCGACGGTACTTGATCCGGATTGTATTTCAACAGATCACGCAAGTAGACATCTATGGCCTGTTCTTGCGCCAACACGGTGTATGCCCGCTTAACCATGCTTCAACTGCACCGATGGTAATTGCAGTTCCTGCCGTAAATCATGTAACAATTCAGCATACGCCTGTGAACCTCGATCGTTTGGCACCCGAAGTGTTAACGGTACGCCCAGCCTGCTGGCCTCACGAAACAAAGTATCCACCGGCACCACTTTATTCCACAAGGTCGTGGGATAAGTTTCCTGCAGTTTCTTCAATGTAGTACGTGACGCCCGGGTTCGGACATCATACATCGTTGGTAAAATAGTATATTGCAGATCTTTTTGTAGTGCTTTGCCCACCATCAACAGAGTTCGCATCATTCGTTCCAGGCCCTTAAGGGCAAGGAATTCCGTTTGTACGGGTATAATCAAGTGTTCACATGCCGCCAATGCATTTACCATTAATATTCCCAATTGAGGCGGACAATCAATAATGGCATAGTCAAACTGCTGCTCCACTGCCTGCAACGCCTGCAGCAAAACCAACCCCATACCTTCTTTGGCTCCCAATTGCCGATCCAGTGTCGCCATTGCAGTGGATGCCGGTAGCAGGAACAAATTTTCGAACTTAGTCTGTATTACCAGCTCTTTTACCGATAGCGGTGTCTGTGAGGATTCTTTGCGAAACAGTTGATACAAGCTGTTTTCTATGGAATCAGGGTCCAGTCCAAAGTAGGCGGTCATGGAACCGTGAGGATCCATGTCAATTAACAAGGTTCTTGCGTTTTCTGCACACAAGCACCCACCCAGGTTTACGACCGTGGTGGTCTTACCCACTCCACCTTTTTGATTGGCCACTGCCCACTTAATCACGGTTGCGACTCCTTTATCGTAGGATCCTTGGTTTGTATCTCTGTCTTAGACGGTGTTTCGTTTAAGGGCAATAACTGCGGTCTTGGCAATGTCACCGCCTGCCTTGGTTCTACCGGGATGGCTTGTGGTAAAGAAGTCACCGGGTTGACCAGGGAATCGTTCTGAAGCCTCCGACTACCCAATGCATTGTTGTCCAGCACTCTATTAATCACTGCTTTCTCGATTTGTGAACCAATTTTATTGGTTTCACCACGGTTCAATGCCCGATCCAAGTCCATTAAATTTTGCCTTTTCACGGCAGGTGCATTGCGAACCAAAATAACGACTCGACGGTTTTTCGACCGTCCATTGGTGGTTTCATTGCCGGCTATGGGTTTATGTTCGCCATAACCCACCGCTTTCATCTTGGCCGGATCCACACCATCGCGGGACAAAGCCCGCAACACACTGGCAGCCCGGGCGGCTGATAATTCCCAATTCGAAGGAAATATGGGACTGTTGATGGGTACGTTGTCCGTATAACCTTCCACATGTATTTCGTTCTGTTGGCTGCGTAGGACAGAGGCAATTTCCTGCAACACAACAATGGCGCTTCGAGATAGTGAAGCATCTCCACTGAGAAACAACAGATTCGATTTGATAACGATCTCAACGCCTTCATTGGTTTTGGTAACCCCGATCATATCCTTATCTTCCAATTTACTCAGTTTGCGCAACAACTCATCGGATAATTTCTGCATATCGGCAATTTGCTCCGAACTGGGCATATACGCTCCGGATCTCGAATTGATGGGAACGATAATCCTGGGCACAATGGGGTTCAGACTGCCGCCTTGTTGTTGAAGTGGACTTACCGCCTTAGGCGGATTACTAAAAGCAGAAACCAGTGAATCGGACAACACCCGATACTTGCCTTCGTTAACCGAAGAAATAGCGTACATAACAACAAAAAATGCAAATAATAAGGTAATGAAATCCGCATACGACACCAGCCACCGCTCGTGGTTAACATGTTCCTCTTGTTTGCGTTTGCGGGCCATAGCCAGTGCATCTAACCAACAAATCCCTGCAATTTGGTTTCAATACTTCTGGGGTTTTCACCTTCGGCTATGGAGATAACGCCTTCAACCATCATTTCGCTGACTAACATTTGCTTGCGCACCAAACTTTTCAGTTTGCTGGCGAACGGTAAAAATACAATATTGGCTAAACCCACACCATAAATTGTGGCCACAAATGCCGTGGCAATACCGCCACCCAATTTGCTGGGATCTGCCAGGTTTTCCATTACGTGGATCAAACCCATCACCGCACCAATAATACCAATGGTGGGACAATAGCCTCCCATGGCATCATAGACCTTGGCTGCCTCCAGATCATTCTGTTCTCTGGCATCCATTTCCACTTCCATGATGCGACGAATCACTTCCGGTTCACTGCCATCTACCAATAGTTGCAGGCCTTTACGGGCAAAAGGGTCTGATTCAGTCTCCGCAAGAGTTTCCAATCCCAGCAACCCTTCTTTGCGAGCAATATTGCTCCACGCGATAATTTTTTGAATGATTTGCTCACCACCGCTGCTGGGCGGAAAAAAAACCCATAACCCCATTCGCAGGGAACGCAGAAATATACGAAAGGGTGATTGCAACATGGCAGCACCCAGAGTACCGCCAAACACAATAACCAGCGCCGGCCCGTTCATCAAGGATTGAATATGCCCGCCTTCCAATTGTTGGCCAAGCAAAATAGCGCCCACCCCCAATAGCAATCCCAGTATGCTTAGTCCATCCATAGCGTTGCCTTAAGCCTTCCCGGTAGCCAACCCTGGCGGACGGTCGACAGAAAAAACGCTGCCCATGCTGTCCAAAGTTAGAATAAAATCTGCCAACCCTGCTTCAACCACCGCATGTGGCATACCGTATATCACACTACTGGATTCATCTTGAGCCCATATTGACGCGCCTGTGTTTTTCAGATCGCGCGCACCTTTACAACCGTCCGCACCCATTCCCGTAAGAACAATAGCCAGGTTATTACCCGGATTGTTGCGTGCTACTGACTCAAACAGTAAATCCACACTGGGCTTGTAACTTATTGCAGAGTCACCTTCGGATATCTTAACCACCAAATCCCGTCGTTGACGCACCACGGTCATTTGCATACCTCCGGGCGCAAGCAGGGCCGTGGCCGGTTGCACAATATCACCATCGGCGGCTTCTTTTACTTTGATGGCGCACATCCCATCCAAGCGCTTGGCAAATGCATCCGTAAAAGCCGCCGGCATATGTTGAGCAATCAGTATGGGCGCTTTGAAATCACCGGGTATCTTGCTTAACAGTTTTTGTAATGCAACAGGCCCGCCGGTGGAAGCACCAATGGCCACCAATTTATATTGCTTTTTTGGAACTGCTGCAGCGCGCGATACCCGTGGAGACTGAGTAGCTGAGACGCCGGGCTTCAGGGGTGTTACCGCTGTAGGTTCCTTACGAGTAACTCCCGCACCGACCACACTGAGTACTTTATCGCACAGCATTTTGCGCAATTGTTCCTTATTGCCGGATACATCTTCAAAATTCTTGGGAATGTAATCCAGCGCCCCGGCTTCCAGTGCGTCCAGTGTCGATTGTGCACCTTGTACAGTTAAGGAGGAGAACATAATAATGGGAATGCGACGCTGCTGGAGAATTTTTCGAGTAGCGGTTATCCCATCCATAAAAGGCATTTCGATGTCCATAGTGATAACATCGGGGTTTAAACGCAGAGCTTTTTCCACGGCATCTTCGCCGTTAACAGCGACTCCTATGACTTCAATGCGCCCGTCATGAGACAACATTTCCGTCAAGCGACGACGGAAAAATCCGGAATCGTCTACAACCAGTGCCCGCACTGCCATGGCTAGAACCGTCTGGCGTAACGTTGCATTAAACCGGGAATATCCAGAATCAGTGAAATACGCCCATCGCCAGTAATGGTGGCACCCGCCAATCCTTTCATACCATGTAACAAAGCGCCCAACGGCTTGATAACGACTTCTTCCTGTCCAATAAGACTATCCACCACAAAACCGATCTTTTGCGCCCCCATGCTGACCACAACCACATGACCTTTCTCCGGTACGCCTTCCCGCTCTGCCCCTTTTACCAACCAACGGCGCAAATAAAATAAGGGTAATGCTTTTTCTCGCACCAGTACCACCAACTGTCCGTCGACGACATTGGTCTTGGTTAAATCTAAGTGGAAAATCTCGTTAACATTAGCCAAAGGCAGAGCAAAAATTTGCCGGTTTAACATCACCATTAAGGTGGGCATGATAGCCAGGGTCAGCGGGACTTTGATCGTAATGACGCTGCCCCTACCTTTTTGCGAGTCGATATCCACACTGCCGTTTAACTGTACTATGCGGGTTTTAACCACGTCCATACCCACCCCCCGACCGGAAACATCGGAAATCTCGGTTTTAGTGGAAAATCCCGGAGCGAATATCAAGTTAAAGCAATCTTTGTCTTCCATGCGTGCCGCTGTTTCAGCATCAACAATTCCTTTACTAATTGCGGATTGTCGCAATTGATTGGCATCCATCCCTTTACCGTCATCTTGAATGGTTAAAAGAATATGATCACCTTCCTGTTGTGCGGCCAAAATTACGGTACCGACTTTCGGCTTACCAACTTGCTCCCGTTCCTCCGGCGTTTCGATACCATGGTCCACGGCATTTCGAACTAAATGTACCAATGGATCCGCCAGGGCTTCCACTAGGTTTTTATCCAGATCCGTCTCTTCACCTTGCAGCTCCAGATTGACCTGTTTATTGAGATTTCTGGCTAAATCACGTACGACACGTGGAAACCGACCGAATACTTTTTTGATAGGCTGCATCCGGGTTTTCATTACTGCGGCCTGTAAATCCGCGGTCACCAGATCCAGATTCGCTACAACCTTGGACATTTCTTCATCGGTTGAGGAGGTCTCCAGTGTGGCCATACGGTTACGGACCAACACCAACTCTCCCACCATATTCATAATGTCATCAAGACGTTTGGTATCCACCCGCACGGTGGTTTCTTGGGAAACGTCTTTTGATTTAGCATCTCCTTTCGCGTCGTTCTTTTTAGTATCCACCTTGGGCGCTGCTGCGGGCCGAACCGGTGTCGCTTGTTTGTCTGTGGGAGACGTGGCGGCTGGAGTTGCAACTGGGGTTGCGGTTGAAGTTGTGGGTTCTGCTGCTTTCGGTTCAGCTTGAGCCTGCTTGTTCCCGGCTTTACCATGCAACTCGTCTAATAGCGCTTCAAACTCTTCGCTGCTTATGACATCAGGATCCTCTGCAGGAGAAGACCTGCCCTGTGTTACAGGCTGTACTTCTACGGAACCTTGTTTCTTCTGGGCATCCAGATCGTCCAGTAATCTTTCAAATTCTTCTTCGGTGATTTCTTCGGTTGTAGAAGACTTACCAGGGGACTTTGAGACTGTGGCGGGCTTGTCGGCCAGTGAATCCAATAGGTGTTGAAACTCCTCCTCGGTAATCTCATCATCACCGCTCTGTGCAGGAACCTCGTCCGGTACAGGTGCTGTCACCGCAGGCGCTACCTGCCCAGGCGTTGAGTCTTGTGGTTTGGCCAATTGATCCAATTGTTGCAATAAACCGGGATCTGCTGATTCCGGTGCATCTCCCATACCTAAAGCATCGAACTGATTGTTCAATACATCCAAAACCGGTAGGATGACATCCATAACGTGAGCATCAACGGCACGTTCACCATTGCGTAACACATTGAAAACATCTTCGGCACGGTGGCACAAACCCACCAAGGGATCCAAACCCAGGAAACTGGCACCACCTTTGATCGTGTGAAAACCACGGAATACGGCGTTAAGCAGTGCACTATCGTCCGGCTGGTTTTCCAGATCAACCAGCTGCTCACCTAATTTCTCCAGAATCTCCCCGGCTTCAACCAGAAAATCCTGTAACAGTTCCGCATCATCATCCATAATTGATCGCTGCCACTGACTCTATTAGTTAAAATCCTAAACTGGAAAGCAAATCATCCACTTCATCCTGGCTGGAGACATTTTCCGAAACTGCTTTTGTACCGGGCACATAGGGTCCTTCCGCCTCAATTGCCGAGACCGAGCCCTCGTCCGCTGATTCCGGTTTACCGAACATACCACCGGTAAGACGCATCAGCTCCACCAGATTTCCTTCTACCTCTTCCACCAAGTCGATTACTTTCTTGAGTATCTGACTGGTTAAATCCTGAAATTCCTGAGCCATGAGTACTTGATTCAAATTTTGTTTCATAGCACCAGCGTCAGTTTCAATATCTCCAAGGAACTTTTCAATGGTTGAGCTCAACTCGCGAAACTGATCTACAGACAATTCTCGTCGTTTAAATTTTTTCCAGGCACTACTCAGTTCCCCCGCCTCTGTCGCAATAGACTCGGCCAAAGGCATACTGTTTTCAACAGCTGAAAGCGTTTGATCCGCTGACTTTTGAGTTAATTCAATCACGTGCAGCAAACGTTGCCGGGCATCGGGAATATCTTGCGCTGTCATACTGTCCAGGCGTGCATCCTCACGAAATCCCTGTAAGCTATTATGCAGTTGCCGAGTCATCTTCCCTACTTCCTGATACAGTAAGGATTCTCTTATGGATCCCAACTGCGCCAGCACTTGCGCGGTTTTCTCTTCATTACCCTCTTGCATTTCCATGATCAGCTGTTCTGCTTGATCAAGGACCTGCTTGGATCTATCGTCCGCATGTTCCATTAATATTCCCCGGCTCCCTTGGTCGCATTAACACGAATCCTCAGGCAGCTTCGATTCGTTCCCAGATTTTGTCAATTTTTTCTTTCAAAGTTTGCGCGGTGAAAGGTTTAACAATGTAACCATTCACACCCGCTTGCGCAGCTTCTACAATTTGTTCACGTTTGGATTCCGCCGTCACCATTAATACCGGTAAGTTCGCCAACTTTGCGTCAGCACGAACGGCTTTTAGAAGATCAATCCCTTGCATACCAGGCATATTCCAGTCCGTTACCAGGAAATCAAAGTCTCCGGCTTTTAACATAGGTAAAGCCGTAGCACCGTCATCCGCCTCGGATGTGTTGTTGAATCCCAGATCCCTAAGTAAGTTTTTGATTATCCGACGCATAGTGGAAAAATCATCCACAATGAGGATTTTCATATTCTTGTCCAAAACTACCTCCAGCCCGTTTCCGTACGATAGGATAAAACTTTTAAGCCATTGAATTACTGTAACTCAGCGCCTCCCTATTTGCCGACCCAGTGAGCCATGCGGGACTGTAACCGAATTACCGCCTGGCTGTGTATCTGGCAAACTCTGGATTCGCTTACCCCTATAACGGCACCAATCTCCCGTAAATTTAGCTCTTCATCGTAATAAAGTGACATAACCATTCTTTCCCGTTCCGGTAGCCCGGCGATGGCATCTGCCAGTCCCTTTTTAAAATCTTCATTTTGCAGTCCGTCCAAAGGACCCCGGTCTCGCTCCGAAATTCCAGCCACTCCGCCTTGAGACTCTACATCCAATTCTTCGTAACTAAATACCCTGTGCCCGCTGGCATCCTGTAACAGTTGGTGATAATCGTCCAGTGACATGTTTAGGGCTTTGGCAATTTCCACATCTCTGGCATCTCGACCGGTATTGTTTTCAATTTCGCGAACCACTTCCGCTACCATCCTGGCCTTGCGATGCACTGATCGGGGTGCCCAATCATTCTTACGAATTTCATCGAGCATAGCGCCCCTGATACGAATACGCGCATAGGTCTGAAAGCTGGCTCCTTGACTTGCGTCATAATTTCTCAATGCTTCCAGTAATCCTATTAGACCTGCCTGGATCAAATCGTCTTGCTGTACGCTGGGCGGTAACCGAGACATCAGATGGTAGGCAATTCTTTTCACGAGCGGTGTGTACGTCTCGATTTGTTCATTGTCGCTCACATCTGTTTTATGGGTTTCAGCGTAAATGGCCATACCATTCATATCGCAACTCCTGTTTCTCGCCGACTAGCCAATATGAGTTTTTCTACGAAAAACTCGATACGGCCACCGGCGTTTCCGGATAAAGGCCAAGCATCGGCTTTTTGGGCTAATTTTTTAAATGCTAATGAAGACTTGCTACGCGGGTAGGCGTCTGAAACAGCTCTTTGTCTCTGTACGGCTTTTTTGAGCATTTCGTCGTGTGGAACCATACCCATAAAATCCAGGGACACATCCAGAAACCGATCCGTAACTGCTACAAACTTTTGATACAGCTCCCTGCCGTTTTGAATACTTTCGACCATATTGGCCAAAATGCGAAATCGGTGGATTCCATAATCCCGGTTTAACAACTTAATCAACGCATACGCGTCGGTAATCGATGTGGGTTCATCACAAATAACCACCACTACCTCCTGAGACGCTTTGGCATAACTCACCACACTGTCCGAGATTCCGGCTGCGGTATCAATTAACAACACATCAGGAGAGCTGGTCATCTCGCTGAAAGCTCGAATCAAGGTACCGTGTTGCAGCGGTCCTAATTCTGCCATGGCCTGTAAGCCGGAAGCTGCCGGAATAATGCGTAAATTTTCCGGACCTCGTATCGCTATTTGATCCAATGATTTTTCGCCTTTTATAACATGGGACAAATTGTACTTGCCGTGCAATCCCAACATTACGTCCACATTAGCTAGACCCAAATCCGCATCCATGAGCATGACTTCGCGTCCCATTCTCGCCAAACCGATACCCAGGTTAACGGAAACATTGGTTTTTCCAACTCCCCCTTTTCCACTGGTGATGGCGATAACTCTGACCGGATTGTGATATGACATACGTCTTAAACCGGTTGCCTGATCTATCAAGTTACGCACTAGCATAGTTGTTGCCACCGCCCAGCGTGTTTTCCTGCGCCACTCGCGCCTGATGCATTTTGCGCGCGATAACCAGGGCGCGGTTAATCAGCATGTGCGCTCTGGCCAAATGCAGGTCTTCAGGTACTTTTTGACCGTCGCTGATATAAGTCACCGGTAGCTTGTGCTTGGAAACCACGGATAACGCACAACCTAAATTTGTGGTTTCATCCACCTTAGTAAGAATGGTACCGGTAATATTAATATTGCTAAAAGTACGAATAATCTCATCCAACGCAGCACCTTGTGTGGTCGTAGACATGACCAGGTAATTTTTTACATTAGAAACACAATCCTTAATTAGGGAAAACTGTTCCATCAAGCGCGAATCTCTCTGACTCATCCCTGCTGTATCTATCAAAACAAATTTCTTGTGTGCAATTTGGCGCAGATTCTCTTCCATCTGGCGTTTGTTATTGGCAATCTTTACGGGTATCCCCAATATCTTGCCGTAGGTTCTCAACTGCTCTAATGCACCTATTCGGTAGTTATCCGTGGTGATCAATGCCACATTCTCCCGACCGTGACGTAAAGCATAACGCGCGGCCAACTTGGCAATGGTCGTAGTTTTACCTACGCCAGTAGACCCGACCAACGCGACGATTCCACCCTGCGCCACCAAGTCATCGTCACTAATGGGAATCAAACGAGCGAAAGTCGATAATGCCGCTTGCCAAGCACCATGGAAATCCGCGTCCGGTGCGATGGAACCGACTACTTGGTCAATGATCGGTTGACTCACTTCCATTTCCGTTAACTGACGGGTGACTCTGGCTTGAATACTGGTACCGCCGGGTTTGGCTATACCACCGGAGACGCCATGCCGGTCTGGATTGGCCTGACCGTGGCTTGACTGAAATCCAGCTTTCTCCGTACCAAAAGCCGTTAATTCGGGAATGCTGTTGCTTTCGCTTAGACCTGGACGAATCGACTGATTCGGAGTCGGTATTGCGTTCTCACGCACGGGCCTGGGATTTTGTTCCAGGCTTTCGGCCGCTCTACTTTTCAGTCGATCCGTAATCGGCCTTGGCGGACTGCTGCGAAAGTGTTTGGATTTGGGTTTCGCTTCAGATATAAAATTGGAAAAAGATTCCGCATCAATGATAGGCATGTCCAAAGAATCGTTCTCTACCGATACCGGCCAGTCTTCCATTGTGGAGTTATCACCAATTTTGTATTTCAGATAGGGCGACCGTGACTGTCCTCCCGCTGGTTTGAAAGCATCATCAATTTTGTTTTGTGGACGCCTGTTTTGTTGTAAATGATTCACCGAGGGATTTATTAAATCGTAGGCCCAGTTTTCCTCGTCGGTTTCAAACTCCGAATCATATTCCTCATCGTCATAGACGAACTCAGGAGCGCTCTCCTGTATTCTGGGTTCCTGTATTCTGGGTTCCTGTATTCTGGGTTCCTGTATTCTGGGCTCTTGTATTCTGGGGGCTTGTTGCTTGGAAGCCGCTACTGGCGATACAGGTGGTTCCGGTATGCTTTTTTGCACACGTGATGCAGTCGGAATCGTTTGCTGTGGCCGCGCCGACGGCGATTTAGCTTTAGACGCTTCTGGTGATTGTGGCTGATGCAAATCAAACTGCACAGCTTCCACGGATTCACTGGACTCAGACGCTTGTGCTCCCACCTGAGTCTCATAAACGTTGTCGGTGTCAAACAGGGATTCATCGTAGTCTATCGCTGCGACCACTTCTATGCCACCGCTGACTTTGTTGTTAGATAGAATCACCGCATCCGGGCCAAGCTCGTCCCGAACCATGCGTATGGCGCTTCTCATATCTTGAGAAAAAAAGCGTTTTATCTTCATGTTCACACCTCAGACCGGAGTCTTTTCAGCCTGCAAGCATTAATGGAATCTAACCACATTACATTGCACCGACCGTCGCCGTAATTTTAATCTGCTTGTTATCCGGTATTTCGTTGAAAGCCAACACGCGCAAATTAGGAATGCTGTGACGAACAAACCGTGCTAACATTGCTCGTATGGAAGCTGCTACAAGTAATACGGGTGTGTGACCAGAGGCTTCCTGTCTTTGGGACTGTTCTGCCAGTGACTTAATTAGATTATCCGCTAATCCTGGTTCCAAACTCGGTGTACTATCAGCTCCACCTGAAACGCTCTGATGCAATATGTGTTCCAAATTGGGAGCCAGGGTCATCACGCCCAATTCTCCCGTACCCGCCACCTGTTGCACGATACTCCGCCCCAAAGCAACCCGCACAGCAGCCGTAAGCATGCCAGCGTCTTGACTGGCTGGAGCATACTCCGCCAGGGTTTCGGCTATGGTGCGGATATCCCGAATGGAAACACCTTCTGCAAGAAGGTTTTGCATGACTTTTACAACCACGCCCAGGGGTAAAACTTTTGGCACTAGATCTTCAACCAGCTTGGGCGCGAACTTGGTCAAATTGTTCAATAGGTGCTGCACTTCCTCATGGCCGAGTAGTTCATCCGCGTGAGTTTGCAACAACTGACTCAGGTGGGTAGCAGCCACCGTACTGGCGTCGACGACGGTATAACCTAGGCTTTGTGCCTGCTCTTTTTGACTTGCTTCCACCCATACCGCTTCCAGACCAAATGCAGGATCGCGACTGGCTATTCCCTGCACCACCCCAAAAGTTTGTCCCGGATTAATGGCCATATCCCTATCCGGATGTAATTCTGATTCGCCAATGTTGGCCCCCATGAGAGTGATTCGGTACTGATTGGGTGCCAAATCCAAATTGTCTCGGATGTGCACCGGTGGGATGAGAAAACCCAATTCCTGTGATAGTTTTTTGCGTACACCTTTGATTCGAGTCATGAGTTGCCCACCCTGGTTTTTATCCACCAGAGGAATCAAACGATACCCTACTTCCAGCCCAATTAAGTCGACGGGCGTCACATCATCCCAACTGAGTTCTTTTGGCTCTTGTGGAGCTTCTACCGGAGCAGCCCTCTCGGGTAACTCCGCCTGCTGCAGTTGTCTGCGACTGCGCCAATAAGCCCCGTATCCACAAGCCCCTGATAACACTAGGAAAGCCAGATTTGGCATACCCGGAATCAGACCCATCGTACCCAGAATCGCCGCGGTAACCGCTAAGGCTTTAGGATTGTCAAACAACTGACTGACGACTTGGGCGCTCATATCCTGCGAAGAGGACACTCGCGTCACCATCAGACCTGCTGCCGTGGATAAAAGTAAAGAGGGTATTTGCGCCACCAGACCATCCCCAATGGTCAGTAAGGTGTATTTTTGAATGGCGTCACTGAAATCCAGGCCGTGTTGCAGAATCCCCACCCCCAGACCACCGATGACCGTGATGATCAAAATAAGTATGCCGGCTACCGCATCTCCTCGAACAAATTTTCCCGCACCATCCATGGAACCGTAAAAATCCGCCTCCTGAGCGACTTCGTCTCGTCTTTCCTTGGCTTCTTCCTGGGATATGGTTCCTGCATTCAAGTCAGCGTCTATGGCCATTTGCTTACCCGGCATGGAATCCAGGGTAAATCGCGCACTGACCTCTGCCACACGGGTAGCTCCTTTGGTCACCACCACAAAATTAATAATGACCAAAATCATAAATATCACCAAGCCGACGGCTGTGTTTCCGCCCACAACAAACTCGCCAAACGCCTGAATCACTTTGCCGGCTGCGTCTGTGCCGGTGTGGCCTTCCAACAATACCACCCGAGTAGAAGCGATGTTTAAGCTCAATCTCAACAACGTAGCCAACAATAAAACAGTGGGAAACACAGCGAACTGCAGTGGTCGCTGCACATATACACCAGCCAGCAATATCACCAAAGCCAGGGAAATATTGAAAGAGAACAATATATCCAGCAAGAACGCGGGCAAAGGAACCACCATCATGGCCAATATGACAATCACCAATATGGGCGTACCTAAACCGTTTTGTAGAAAGTGGCGTATGGCTGGTATCATGGCTAATCCGTCCTGAATTCATCGGGTATCGGTAAATCATCCAGAGCGTTGGGCTTGTTTGCCCCCTTTTCCTGGTGCTGTCGCAGTTGGTAGATATAAGCCAGAACCTGGGCCACGGCCAAATACAAACCCGCCGGGATTTCTTCATTTATCTCGGAATGATAAAACAGCGCCCGTGCCAACACGGGTGATTCCAGTATTGGAACATCATTGGCTGTAGCAACTCGTCGAATTTGCAAGGCAACAAGATCAGCGCCCAGTGCGACAACCACAGGCGCAGCCATATTTAAGGCATCATATTTCAAAGCGACGGAGAAATGGGTGGGATTGGTGATGACCACATCAGCTTGCGGCACCATATCCATCATACGTCGCATGGATATTTCACGTTGCACACTGCGCTGTTTACTTTTTAATTCGGGATTACCTTCCGTTTCCTTGTGCTCATCTTTCAGCTCCTGCCGGGTCATTTTCTGCTGACGTTTGTAATCCCACATTTGAAACGGTACGTCCACCAATGCGACTACTATTAAGGTGCTACTAAGAAGGATAAACACCCAAATGAGTTCTTCGCCGGCTTGCGCCAATCCTTGATTAACCGGTTGCTGCCCTAAACCTAAAAACGATTCTAATTTGGTCTGCAACAACAAATACCCAACTGAAGCTACAATAACAAACTTTGCCAATGACTTGAGCAGCTCCACCAACCCTTTCCAGCCGAATATGCGTCCTAATCCCTTAATGGGATCCATTCGCTCCAGCTTCGGAATCAAGGCATCGTTGCTGAAATTCCAACCGCTTAACAGCAAGGGCGAAACCACTGCAGCAATTAACAACATGCCCAGCAAAGGTGAAATGGTTAACAACGATTCCTGAATACTATCCCATAAACGCGTTGCCATGACCCCCGGATCAAACAGTATTTGTCGCTCCATAACAAAGTTACTGCGCAACACATCCGCCAAACGGGCAACCATGCTCTGCCCTACCAGCAACAACCCAACACCCGCCACCAGTAACATGATGACGGTATTAAGCTCTCGAGAACGCGGTACCTGCCCTTTGGAACGAGCTTGTTGCAGCTTACGCGAACTGGGTTCTTCGGTTTTTTCCTGACCGCTGCCTGACTCTGCCATGGATGACTCCTAGCTCACCAAAGCCCGCATCAATGCAAAGGCAGACTCTAAGTAGGTATTGATATGTGACACAACCGTACTTAAAGTCATCATGATGACAAAAAATCCCATCATGATAGTTATAGGAAAACCGATGGAAAAGATATTGAATTGGGGCGCTGAGCGCGTCACCACCCCAAACGTCAAATTGATTAGCAATATGGATGCAATAGCAGGCAGCGCTATTTGCATGGCCCCGGAATACATTTGAGCGCTCCAGTGAATCAATGCCCAATAACTGTCACTGTTCAAGCCGCTGGTACCCAGGGGCATACTGACGAAACTATCGGCCAGAACCTGGACCAGCGCCAAATGACCATCAAAACTAAAAAACACCAGCGTCAACACAATGATGTAAAACTGGCTCACGACAGGAACCTGCATTCCCGATTGAGGATCTACCATTTGAGAAAATCCCAAACCCATCTGATAAGCAATGATTTGACCACCGACCACAAACATGGCAAACACCAACTGCAAAGCAAACCCCATCGCTATGCCGATCAATACTTGATGCAATGTAACGAACAGAGCCATTCCGCTTAATGGATCTATCGCCGGAGCCTTGGGTATAACCGGCACCAACACCAAGGTCAGCGCAATCGCTATACTCAGTTTGACTTTAACGGGAATGGTCCGTGAACCCAGTACCGGTGCAGCTGTAATCAAGGCCGTGATACGAATCAGAGTCCACATATAGGAACCAACCCAGGACCCGAGCATCTCTCCACTTAGCAACATCAGCAAAATCCACCCATGAAGTCCTCAGCCCAACACGCCGGGAATGGAATCAATCATTCCGCGAGAAAACTCCACCACCAGTTGCAACATCCAGGGGCCTGCAATGATTAAGGTGATAAAAGTGATCATCAATTTCGGAATGAAACTAAGTGTTTGTTCGTTGATTTGAGTGGCCGCTTGAAACATACTGACGATCAAACCCACCGCCAGGGCCGGTAAAAGAATCGTACTGGTTAGTATCAACGCCAACTTGACAGCTTGCTGTGCCAGGGTAATAACGAATTCCGGGGTCATGGCTAATTACTCCCGCTTACACGTAGAAACTGGAGGCCAGGGTACCCATGATCAAAGCCCAACCGTCCACTAGAACAAACAACATGATTTTGAACGGTAGCGAAATAATCATGGGCGACAGCATCATCATCCCCATAGCCATGAGCACACTGGCAACCACTAGATCGATAACCAGAAACGGAATAAAAATCATGAAGCCAATCTGATAGGCGGTTTTCAATTCACTGGTAACAAAGGCGGGTATGAGCGTGGTAAAACCAATATCTTTGGTACTATCTACGCCCGACTTTCCGGATATATTCAGAAACATACTCATATCCGCGTCCCGAGTCTGATTCATCATAAACTCACGAAACGGTTTTCCTGCAGCTTCCAGTGCAGGCACCAACTCCAATTTCTTATCCAAATAGGGTTGTACCGCTTCGGCATACACCCGATCAAATACCGGCGCCATCACAAAAAAAGTCAGGAACAACGACAATCCAATTAAAACCTGTCCGGATGGTGCCTGCGGTAACCCTACTGCTTGGCGCACAATTGCCAGAACAATAATTATGCGAGTAAAGGAGGTAAGCATCATTAAGGCGGCCGGCAGCAACGTCAACGCGGTCATCACGGCCAGTACTTGCAATGTCAGCGTATAAGTCTGCTCGCCTTTTCCGGAGGTGGTTACTGACAAAGCAGGTACGCCCAGGTCTTGAGCCTGTGCAAGCGAAGTGGCAAAGAAGCACAGAAGCAACACCGAAAGTTTGACTCCAAGCTTCAGCTGCAATTTTGTTTTTCGTTCACACATCCTTGTGATCACTCCAATCATCGCTATGTATCCTGACCTGGCCCTTGCGCTGACCTTTGTGTCAAAGCCGCTTTAAATTTCTCCAGAAAATCCCCCGCGCCTGTTCCACTACCCTGTTTGGGAGTAATGGGTTTTGCCAGCACATGCAGTTTACTGACACGACCAGGAGCTACTCCAAGCAATAGTTGCTCATCCGCCACCTGCACCACAAGTAATCGCTCTCTGGCGCCCAAGGCCAACCCGGCCACTACACGCAAATCACCACCCGCCGTCGAATGAAAATTGCCAAAACGACGAGCAAACCACGCGGCCGCACCGATTAACAACAACACCGCAACCAAACCGGAAGTTAGTTGAATCAGGCTTCGGTTAATATCGGGTTTCGCCACTGTCACTGCCGGGGGTATACGTAACTCGGGTTTACTTGTTTTTGTGCTCATACTCTCTGAAGAGGCAGACCGGCTGTTTTTCCTTGTTTCCTCATCTGTCACCGGAACAACATCAATCCCTACGGATGACTGATCAGAAAAAACCGTTACTGGATTCAAACACAGTGTCGACACTACACTCAGTGTCAATAGCGCTCGCTTTAGCCTGCTGTTCTTTTTCATTTGAGTTTTCGAATCCGCTCAGCAGCACTAATGACATCGGTAAGCCTGATGCCGTATTTCTCGTTAACAACGACAACTTCACCATGTGCAATCAAAGTTCCATTTACCAACACATCCAAAGGCTCCCCCGCCAATCGATCCAATTCAACAACAGAACCTTGATTGAGTTTCAACAAGTTTCGAATACTGATTTTGGTAGATCCTACTTGCATGGAAATAGTCACTGGAATATCTAAAATCACTTCCAGATTTTCGTCCTGCAAGGTAGGACCCACTGCGTTATCCGGCTTCAAGTCCAGCAATTCAGCTTTTGCTACTTCATTACCACCAGGTTCGCTTGCCGCCTGCTCTTCCATCGCTGCAGCCCAATCGTCTGTATTTGCGTCACTATTTTCTTCCATCGCCTACCTCGACTTTCAAACGGCCCTCTTTACTCGGATAAATCACCGGCTCCATCACTTTGATTGCAGCATTTCCCCGCGCGGCGCCATATACCCCTCGAAATACCGGCACATCTTCCACGCAAAGTGTGGCATACTTCGGCATCTCAATAGGTATTACGTCCCCCGGACTCAAACTCAGCATGTCTCTCAAGGACAGTTCTGATTCCCCAATTGTTGCGGATAGATTGACCCAAGCTGTTTCAATTTCATCCCTCAGTGATGTTACCCAACGATCATCAGAGTCCTCTATATCACTCTGCACACCCGCGTCTAACACTTCCCGAATGGGTTCCAACATGGAGTACGGCATAGTGATATGGAAGTCACCCCCGCTATTTTCCAGTTCTACGTGAAATACGGTTACCACAACCACTTCGGTAGGGCTCACAATATTGGCAAACTGTGGATTCACTTCAGAATTCATGTAATCAAAATTTAGATCCATCACCGGTGCCCAAGCTTCTTTTAAATCAACGAATACGGAATCCAACACTTTTTGAATGACCCGAAGTTCAGTGGGCGTAAACTCGCGACCTTCGATCTTAGTGTGGTACCGACCATCACCACCGAAGTAACTGTCCACCACAGCAAATACCAGTTTGGGATCCAAAACAAACAGAGCCGTTCCTCTTAGCGGTGACACCTTCACCATGTTTAAGCTGGTGGGTACAAACAGGCTGTGAATGTATTCTGAGAACTTCAACATTTGTACTCCGCCTACAGCAATTTCTGCACTGCGGCGTAAAAAGTTGAATAAGGAGATACGAAATAGTCGCGCATACCGCTCATTAATCATTTCCAGCGTGGGCATGCGACCACGAACAATGCGATCCTGGCTGGAAAAGTCGTAGTTGCGGGCTACGCCATCTTCGTCTTCCTGCGAGGTGTCGATGTCATCATTGGACACCCCGTGAAGCAGGGCATCTATCTCATCCTGTGATAATAAATCACTGCCCGACATATCATTGCATCACAAAGCTGGTAAAGTATACGGCTTCCACACCTATGTCGCCGCTCTCCTGCTGCAATATATCCTGTACCACCTGCAACACCTGGGCTCGCAACTCGTCCTTTCCTTCCGGGCTGGACACGGTTTGATAGCTCTGGTTACTGAACAGTAATATCAGATTATTGCGTATGGCCGGCATATGCATGCTCACCAAACCAGGTACTTCCACCTGTCTGGTCATGAACTCAAGTGTCACTTGAAGAAATTTAGCACCTTTATCGCCGGTAAAATTGACCACAAAGGGAGGATCAATGGGTATGTAGATAGCCGGTTTAGCAACAGGCTCCGCCTCTACTGCTTCATCCTGGTCTTTAGAACCGGAAAAAGCACCGGCCAAATACATGCCTGCGCCCAATCCGCTGATTAGAAAAACAACTACAATGAGCAGTACCAGCTTAATCGAAACACCACCACTGGCTTTGGTGTCTTCTGCATCGTCAGCCATAGACTTATTCCTTTCGGGCTTTTCCCTGAATCACTCTTCCGACTTTATGAGATTGCAAGTGCTGTGCCAGAGGGTATTATTCGTTATTTCAATAGCTTGGCAATGAATACCGTTGCACAAAGCCGGCCACGACAGTTTATTGACTGATTCCAGGTGGCTGCTTAAGTTCTTGTTCTGGCGCGGCTTTATCTCTTGCCGTACAATATGCGCCGTAACTGGGAACAAGATGGATGAACACAAATGAATTCCTTTAAAAAAATCCGCCAAATAGCACTTCTATGGTTGACCACCACGGGACTGGTTTTTAGTTATCCAGGCTTTGCCTTTGACTACTACCAACCGCTGCCCGAGCAGCCTATGATCCCTGGAGACAATCCGCTGAACGCTGCCAGTATTCGTTTGGGTAAGAAACTATTTTACGATACGGCTTTGTCTCCTGAACACACTCACTCCTGCAACAGTTGCCATAATTTACTGACCGGCGGTGACGATGACCAAGCGGTTTCCCAAGGCGTCAACGGTAAGTACAGCAAACGCTCCGCTCCGGGTCTATGGAATATTGGTTTACAAACCGTTCTGTTTTGGGATGGACGCGCAAAAACGCTGGAACAGCAATCGCTGGAACACATACCGGCTGCTAATATTCTCAACATGAAAATGAAACGCCTAAGCAAGCGCCTACAAAACATGCCTGAATATGTAAGCCTTTTTAAGCAGGCTTTTAATAAACCCATTTCACCGAAAACAATTGCTCAGGCGCTAGCCGGCTTTCAGCGTTCGCTAATGGCCCACAACAGCCCTTTTGATCGTTATATAAAAGGTGATAAAACCGCTCTTTCTCCATTGGCCATCGAGGGAATGCAACAGTTCAATGATGTTGGTTGTCTGGCCTGTCATTTTGGAACTAACTTTGCCGGCCCCGCACCCGGTCCGGCTATGGGCATGGGTGACGGTTTCTATGAATTGTTCCCCAACCATTTAGGCAGCCGCTATGACAAAAGCCATCAGCTGACAGAAGATGTAGGGCGCATGGGGTTCTCGAAAGATCCAGCCGACAAATATTTGTGGCGTGTTCCACCTCTACGCAATATTGCGATTACCGGACCTTATTTTCATAACGGCTCCGCCAAAACTTTAAGAGAAGCGGTCAAAATTATGGCTGTCACGCAATTGCAAAAAGAGTTATCGGAGAAACAATTGGACCAGCTGGTCGCGTTTCTTAACAGCTTAACAGGTGAAATACCTGAGGTGATTAGAAAACACTAAGGTAAGAAATTACCTTACTTCAGCAAAGAAAGAATCTTGGATGCAACCCTTGACAAGGGCAAAACATAATCCACACAGCCGGTAGCCACTGCTTCTCCAGGCATACCCCATACCACACTGGTTTTTTCATCCTGGGCAATGGTGGGGGCACCGGCTTGTTTCATTTCCACCATCCCTTTGGCACCGTCATCTCCCATCCCGGTTAAAATCACGGAAATGGCATTGGAACCGGCATTTTGCGCCACCGATCTAAATAAAACATCGACCGAAGGTTTGTGACGATTGACTCTGGGTCCATCATTTAGGCGGCATATGTAGCGAGCACCATCGCGCTCCACCATCAAATGATGGCTTCCCGGTGCGATATACACACAACCAGGGAGAATTTGCTGACCATCTTTAGCTTCACAAACCGTCATGGCGGACACACCGTCCATACGTTTAGCAAAGGGTCCGCTAAATGCTTCAGGAATATGTTGCGTAATCACTATACCGGGGGTATCTGCCGGTAACTGCATTAAAACCTCTTTGATCGCCTCTGTTCCCCCAGTGGACGCTCCAATGGCAATAATTTTATCTGTGGTTTTGAACATGCGAGGGGCTTTATTGGCCAGCACCGCATCGGCTGAATGTTTAACATCAACTTGCGAGGAAACGGTTGTAGACTTAGCCTTGCTGTTCGCAGTTGCAGAAACCTTGGCTTTTGAAGCAACGCGAACTTTCTCGATAATTTCTTCAGTGTATTCCGCAAAGGTATGCGCCAAATCACTTTTGGGCTTGGAAACAAAATCCACTGCACCCAGTTCCAGTGCCTGTAAGGTGATGTCAGCCCCTTTTTCCGTAAGCGAGGAAACCATAACCACAGGCATGGGGCGCAATCGCATGAGATTGCTAAGAAAGGTAACACCGTCCATTTTCGGCATTTCGACGTCCAGCGTCAGCACATCCGGATTCAATGCCTTTATTTTGTCGCGCGCCATCAAAGGATCGTGCGCCACACCCACCACCTCAATGTCGGGTGCACTGTTAAGAATTTCACTCAGCATCTGACGTACCAGTGCCGAGTCATCCACTATGAGTACTTTTATCTTTGCCATACAATAATCTTTAAAACAAGTCGATTTCGCCCGATGGTTGTTCCTTGCTGATACTGTTCATGTACTCAGTTTCGCGTTGAGTGATAGTATCATTATGCATGGAGCGGAGTTTCTTTACTTTGACTTTACCGGTTTTAGGGTTATATACCACTTTGCGAGGATAAATATCGCCCAAATCCTCACCACTGATGCGCAAAGATTCCGTTTTCAGGTATTCACGTACGAAGCGGATGTTTTTGTCACCGATATCAGTCATTTGCGCCAGTATTTTCCCACCCCCAAACAACTTCACTTCCAGGTTTTTCCTGGCTCCACCATTTTTCAATATTTCATTAATCAGGTGTTCCATCGCATAGTTACCATAGCGGGTAGATAAACCCAAGCCGTTTCTGTCCCAGCTGCTGTTACCATTGGAGAGAGGCAACATAAAATGATTCATTCCACCTATACCAAATACCGGATCTCTAATACAAGCGGAGACACAGGAACCCAGCACCGTGACAATCAACTCGTTCCGAACCGTTACATAAAATTCACCGGGCAAAATTTTTGCCGCAACGACATTTTGGAGCTTATCCCAGTAACGGTTGATCGTTTCAAAGCCAGTTAAGCACCTTTCAAACGGAGGGCTGTCTTTTCTATGCGGCAAACCCATCATTTTTTCCTATTTAATTTTCTTATATATGGTATTTCCAATGAGCTTATACCGGTCACAAACTTTAAACAGGCTTTCCGAGTGCCCGATAAACAGATAGCCATCCGGTACGGTCAAATCGGCGTAGCGTTCAAACAACTTGCGCTGTGTTTCCTTATTAAAATAAATAACCACATTGCGACAAAAAATAAAATCAAATGGACCTCTCATGGGCCAATCGTGCATCAAGTTTAGCTGTTTGAAAGTGATCAACTCTTTGAGTTCCGGTTTCGCGGTTACGCTTCCGTTACCGGATCGGTTGAAGTATTTCGTGAGCAATGATTTGGACATACCATCGACCCGTTCCTCGCGGTAAACTCCATTTTTCGCCGTGGTAACCACATTGGAATCCAGATCCGTTGCCAGGATCTTAGCATCCCAATTGGAGTATTTTGGCAAGGCTTCACGCAATACCATAGCCAATGTGTAAGGTTCCTCGCCAGTGGAACAACCGGCGGACCAAATACGAATTCTTTTTTCAGTTTTGTGCTTAAATATTTCCGGAAAAACGGTTTTAGACAGATAGTCAAAATGGTGTTTTTCTCGAAAAAATGAAGTCAAGTTGGTAGTGATGGCATTAATAAAGTTAACCAGCTCATCAGATTCCCGGTCTTTCAACATATCAAGGTAGTCCGTGAACTTCTCAATATTTAAACTTCGCAAACGCCGGGACAATCGACTGTACACCATATCCGATTTGGCTTCAGACAGCGCAATACCCGTTTCCTGTGCCACCAAACTTCGAATAAAGTTGAAATCCTTACTGGTAAAGTGAAACTCACGATCTTTTTCAATCATTTAGACATCCCGCGCGTAATCGAAAGTAGCTCTAAACATTTAGCCGGTTGCTGTAAGAATACAGCAACCGGTACGGTTGTTACGTTAGAACTCTTCCCACTCGTTATCCCCGTCACTGGAACGAGATTTTCTGGATGGAGCGGATCTTTGTTGTCGGTTTGATCGACTGGCAGGAGCTCTGTTCGTCCCTTGCGCCGGACGGTGGTTGGAACTGGTGTTTTCCCCAACTTTGAAAAATGAGATCAGCTCGTCCAGATTATTGGCTTGTTCATCCAAAGACTCGCTGGATGCTGCTGCCTCTTCCACTAATGCCGCGTTTTGCTGAGTCACTTCATCCATTTGAGTAATGGCCTTATTCACCTGCTCGATACCGGAGGCCTGTTCCTGACTCGCGGAGGCGATCTCGGCAACAATATCACTTACCTTCTTGATGGACTCAACGATTTCACCCAAGGTGGCACCGGATTGATCTACTAATTTGGTTCCCTCTTCAACTTTTTCCACGCTGTCTTTAATCAATGCTTTGATTTCTTTGGCGGCGGCCGCACTGCGCTGCGCCAGGTTGCGAACTTCCGCAGCAACCACCGCAAAACCTCGTCCCTGCTCGCCCGCTCTTGCCGCTTCCACGGCAGCGTTTAAGGCCAAAAGGTTAGTTTGGAAAGCAATCTCATCGATCACCCCGATAATATCCGAGATCTTCTTACTGGAGTTATTGATTTCCGCCATAGCGTCCACAGCCTTATTAACCACATCACCGCCCTTGGTTGCATAGTCCCTCGCACCCGTGGCTAACTGGTTCGCTTGTCTGGCATTATCCGCATTTTGATTCACCGTACTGGTCAACTGCTCCATACTGGAAGCCGTTTCTTCCAACGAGGATGCCTGCTCTTCAGTACGTTGACTCAGGTCAGCATTACCTTGCGCAATTTCTCCCGCAGAGGAAGCAATACTTGCGCTGCCTTCTTTGATTTTGTTGACCATGTCGTACAGGTTGGTCATAGATGCATTGATAGCTGCACTCAACTCAGAGAATTCACCACGGAAATCACCTTGCATCGTTTGCGTCAAATCACCGTCCGCCAACAATCCGGCAACTCGTTTGGTTTCTCGTACCGGTGTCACAATAGCATCCATCAATTTATTAATCCCTACTCCAAGAATACGCATGAATCCTTCATACGTATCGTAGGAGATGCGAGTATTCAAATCACCCTCTATGGCAGACTCGATCAAATTTTCAATTTGCCGTTCGGCATCCTTTTGCTCGGTAATATCGACCCATTCCACCATATTGCCCATATACTCGCCTTTGGGACCAACAATGGCTGTAGCGTTTACCTGAAACTCCAAATCCGCCACTTTGATCTCGGCTTTGGCCGGTAATCGATTGGTATCCTTCAACAAGGAACGCTGATGCGCCGGGTTTTTGTGGAACTGATCGATATTGGTACCAATCAAGTTACGTGGATCAAACCCGGGAAAATGCTGGCGTAGTACGGACTGGCGTTTCACCAGCATCTCAACGACAGAGGGGTTTACATAAGTGATATTCAAATCATCGTCACACATCATCAAATTGGTTTGGGCTCCATCCACTGCAGACTGCAACCGAGCCACATCCAATTCCTTACGACGCAATTCCGTGACATCACCCCACTCCAGCGTATTGCCCACATAGTTTCCCGCCACATCATGAATGGCAGAAACACGAATATGAAATACTAGAGGTCCTACTTGTATATCAGTTTCGTAGGGCAAATTGGCCGGATTAGACAAAATGCGGCGTTGGTGATCCGGATTTTTATGGAAAATATCAATGCAAGTGCCTATTAC
Source organism: Gammaproteobacteria bacterium (assembly GCA_029882975.1). Taxonomy (NCBI): domain Bacteria; kingdom Pseudomonadati; phylum Pseudomonadota; class Gammaproteobacteria; species Gammaproteobacteria bacterium. The sequence continues at coordinate 205,721 of JAOUJW010000004.1, read as the reverse complement.
TTTGTCTGCGGAAAATCCGGGATACAGGCTGCGCAACGTAGTTTCGTTTTCTTTCAATATTCTTCTTGTTGTATCATTTGCATACTCAATGACCAAATCCCTGTTTATGGTCATCATAGCAGTCTGCGCTCCATCCACCGCTTTCTGTAAACGATTGGATTGCTCCGCTGCTGCGCGTTGTTGAGTCACATCATTCCATTGCACCACATACCCCAGCAAATTTCCCGATCTGCCGTACAAAGGTCTGGTTTCGTGTTCGAAGATAAAAGGTCCGGGTGTAATTTCGCCTCGACGCACATCGTTTGGCCCCAATCCTGCGAGCAGATGGCGAATTGCCGAGGGATCCTTGTGGTAACGGTGTATGCTGCCATGCAAAACGTCACTGACACGAAACCCCGGTAAGTAGGTTGCCAACTCACTCTCTATGCTACTCAATACATCACGGGCTTTTTTATTGACAAAAACTATATTGTGCTCAGCATCGGCCATCATAATGTTAATGGGTGCATACTCCAATATACTGGTGAGTGCATTCAAGTCTTCCAACAAGCCGGACTCCTCTTGGATCCGATTCTCAATATCCGATTTTCGTGTTGCCATCTCTGATTCCTCCGGCGCTTGATAGGCGTTTAACATTGTTTCCGCAATCGTATTCAGTGCATTACTCCAGGCATCGTGAATCGAGTCGGTCCACGCATCGCCTGCAAATTCTTCTAACACATCCAATAGGGTACTGGCTACCGCCGGATAATGAGCTGCAATGGCACCATAGTTCTGATGCCGAGCACCTAATCCCTGTAAGGCGTTGACCAGCGTATCGGGTTTTCTCAAATTGTTGATCACCAACTTTAAGGCAGTCAGCAACTTCTTTTGTTGTTTTTGCGGTGTGGTGTTAGCAAACATCGGCCGAACATCCGGAAACCGGTCAAACAATTCCTCATAGAATCTGGCCACCAGTTCCTCTGCTCTAGGGGCCAGAAGACTGAATGTTTGCTCCAGAGTGACTACATCCAAGCCCAAAGGACATTGGTAATTATCCGCTTTCGCGGCCCCGCTGCTTGCACTTGCCATAATACTTTTTAACTCCCTAAGTTAACTCACTCAGACTTCGCATCAGAAGCCTTGGCTAGCATGGCCATGTCATCCGCGTTAAGCATGTGATCGATATTAAGTACTATCACCATTTTCTCGTCCACACTCACCAATCCCTTAAGAAACTCTATCGAGATTGCCCCGCCAAAATTGGGCGGTGCTTTCATAGTGTTTTCGTCTATGTTGTAAACATCAGATACAGCATCCACAACAATTCCCATTACCCGACTTTTGTCAACACACTGGACCTTAAGTACAATCACAACAGTTGTAGGACCGTAGGGTATCGCCGGCAACCCGAATCTAAGACGCAGATCCACAATTGGAACAATGGTGCCACGCAAATTGATTACACCGCGGATATGGGCCGGTGTGTTGGGTATTGGAGTGACGGAGTCCCATCCTTTAATCTCCTGCACTCTAAGTATGTCAACACCATACTCTTCCCCGGCAAGAATAAAGGTAAGTAATTGATCGCCCTCTTCGGCACCGTTTCCGATTTGAAGATTGGTGAGTTTTTGAACTGCTTCCACAAATGCCTCCTTAAGCGGCTATTTCCTTACCCGCGCACCGGTACGAATACTCCGGATGAGCTGAGTTGGACAATCGTATAATTCCCGCCACATCAACAATCAAAGCGACTTTTCCGTCACCCAAAATTGTCGCCCCGGACAAACCTTCTACGCGTTTAAAATTGGTTTCCAGGCTCTTAATGACAACCTGCTGCTGAGCCAATAAGTCATCGACTAGAATTCCCGCCTTTTGACCATCGCCTTCTACAACAACCAGCAAACCATTGACCAGTTCATTTGAAGACGGCTCTACATCAAATGCCCGGTACAAGCGCACGATAGGAATGTATTCGTCACGTAACTGGTACAACTCCGCTTTACCCGCGATGGCATTGACGTACTCCCGCCGCACCTGTAAAGACTCAATAATGGAAACTAAGGGTATGATGTATATGTGCTCTCCCACCCGAACCAACTGGCCGTCCAAAATAGCCAGCGTCAGCGGTAGTCGAACCGTAAAGGTTGTCCCTTTACCGTCTTCTGAATTCACTTCAACAGAGCCGCCTAGAGCCTGAATGTTTTTTCGCACGACATCCATACCCACGCCGCGACCGGACACATCGGTGATTTTCTCTGCTGTGGAAAACCCGGGCAAAAACAACAGATCGTAGATTCGTGCATCCGACAGTTCTACCCCCGGCTCCACCAATCCCCTTTCCACCGCTTTGCTCATTATCCGGCTTCTATTTAGTCCGGCACCGTCGTCCTTAATTTCTATAACGATGTTTCCACCTTGATGAAATGCATTTAGATGTAATGTCCCGGTTTCAGATTTTCCGTTAGCTTTACGAACTTCCGGCATTTCAATACCATGATCCATGGCATTGCGTACCAGATGCACCAATGGATCACCTATTTTCTCCATAACAGTTTTGTCCAACTCAGTGGCTTCACCGGAAAGTTTGAGCTCCACTTTTTTGCCAAACTTATTACACATATCGTGTATCATCCGCGGAAACCGATTGAATGCAAAACTGATGGGTATCATACGGATGCGCATGACACTCTCTTGTAACTCTCTGGTATTGCGTTCCAACTGCGAAATACCGTCCAGCATTTTCTCCAGTCGATCCATTTCGAAGTCTTCGCCTAACTGTGTCAACATTGACTGGGTTATAACCAACTCGCCCACCATATTGATCAGGGCATCGATTTTTTCGATATCCACCCGAATCGATGAGCTTTCCTTGCTGGTAGAGACTTTTGCTTTCGCTTTATTTGCCTCAACCGGTTTACTCGCATCTGTCACAGGAACTTGTGTCGGCGGCTCGAATTCCGAATCCGTGCTAACGTGATCATCCCGAACGTTTGCTACGACAGGAGCTTCGACAGTAGAATTCTCGGATGTAATTTCAAGATCACACTCGTCTTCCACCCACAAAAATACGTCCTGTATATCTTTTAATTCACACTCGGCTTCCAGGTGGACGTTCCATTCAAGATAGCTCTCGTCCGGTTGCACATTCGATAAAACCGGTAGTCGTTCCAGATTTACATCTACACGCATTTCCCCCAATTCATTCAACTCACGGAACATACGTACGACATCGTTACCGGTACTCAACATATCCGGATGTGGCTTAAATTTTATATTCCAAGTGTTTCCGCTTTCGCTATTACCGGCGTTGCTCTCTCCGGAAACGCCATTATCTATATTATCCGCAGCAACCCCTGGTTTGGTATCCAGCATTGCCTGTAAATTCAAACGCAGCTCTTCAATACCCTCTTCATCCAAGGGTTCTCCAGATTGGGATGCCGCTAACATTTCACGAATACAATCCACCGACTGTAGGAACAAAAATATGGCTTCTTGGGTAATTTCTCTATCACCGCAGCGGATTTCATCCAATAGCGTTTCCACTACATGTGTAAAATTGGATACTTCATTAAAACCAAATGTACCACCGCCTCCTTTTATGGAATGGGCAGCTCTAAATATCAAATTAATCGCGTCGTCGTCCGTGTCTCCCGGAGACAGGTTCAGAAGCGTGGACTCCATAACATCGAGTCCTTCAAGACTCTCCTCAATGTACGTTGCCTTAAACTGCTCCATATCTATGGTCATTGTGTTATCCTAGTACCTTGCTTACAGTGGCCAACAACTGATCCGGATTAAATGGTTTTACAATCCAGCCGGTGGCACCCGCTGACTTCCCGTCTTGCTTTTTATCAGTACCTGACTCGGTCGTTAACATTAAAATCGGGGTGTATTTAAAATTTGGCAGGTTGCGTAATTCTCTAGTTAAGGAAATCCCATCCATTTTTGGCATATTGACATCTGACAACACCAGATCGTATTTGTTTGACTTAGCCAAGCCCAACGCTTCCTCGCCATCCGATGCTTCAGTCACGGTATGGCCTGCGCCTTTTAACGTAAAACTCACCATCTGCCGCATCGACGCCGAATCATCCACTGCCAAAATGTGCGCCATAGTTTTGTCTCCTAATCCGACTGTTTAGTTTACAATCTTAAAATTTGTTCCAATCCCAGCAAACCGGCTCCCTGCCGAATTACTTCGGAGTCACCTTGCCATACAAGCTTCGATCCCTGTGTCTCCAAGTCTCGAACAAAAGCTGCCAGTACCTGCAGCGATGCCGTATCCACACGAGAGACATTGGCCGCATCTATATAGCAGTCTTGCTTACTTTCCAGTGCTTTCAGCAACTCATCTTTCAGGATTGCGGAATAGGCAATATCCAATGAACTTCCCCAACAGATTCGGTAGCCCGTATTCACGCCTTCCGAAGATGTATTGTTTGTCATTTTTCCTGTTCCTCTAATCAACCCGGTTCTGAATTTAAAAATTGAAGAGTCGGTCGCAAAGTGAATATCGTCCCTTTATATTTGGTCTTTAGCAATGTGAAATAAGGTTCACACATAGAAATCTACAAGACCGCTGGCTCGGGAGATAACGCCATCGCCGCCAAATCCTTCTTCCATCGATTTAACAGATTTGTCATGTTCTGACTCAAATAAGGAGTCATTTGATGATTCACCGTAAGGTTGTTGCTCTTGTCTTTTTTGATAATTTTTGTGAGAGTGGTTATCCGTAATATCCACGTTACCAAGGTTTAGACCTTGCTGTTCAAACATTTCACGCAATCGTGGCAAAGCCGCATCCACAGCTTCTTTCGTGCTTGCATGGGTAACCACCATTTGAATATTAACCGTTTGATCTGCCCCCACTGATACACTGACTTTCATGGGCCCCATATTTTGTGGATTCAGGTGGATATCAGCCTGACGTACATTGTTTCCAACCATCCATGTTAGACGCCCACCTAAGTCATTTGCCCATGCGTGGCTTTGTATGGGTGAGGAGATCGTTAAACTCATGGACTTTATGTTGTTGCTCCCGGGTTCCTGAGGGCTTACAGAACCCCAGGAAGCCAAACCGGTGGGCTCTGATGCTTTATATTCCTGATTACCATTCAACTTGTCCAGGGCTAGTCGCAGACGATTGAAACTGGAAACTATTTGGCCAGCGCCCGTTACTTGATTTCCATTGAAATATGAACCGTAGGTATGACCACTTGATTGAACTCCGGTCGATATCATTCGCGGTTCTGATTTGGTGAGCACGTCAACTGAAACTTCTTCCGCTGCCATTCCTGTCGCATGCAGGTGTCCAGGGTTGTTTTGGTTTCTTATTACTGCCGCGCGCATCCATTGCCGTTCCACAAAACTTAAAGATCTGTATTCCTCTGAACCTGCCGTGGCCGAATTTCCCGCTTCTGAATTCCCTGTTGCCAAATTCCCTGTTGCTGAACCAACCACTGCACCTTGACCTTCCCATTTTTCTGCGGTCGGAGACTGTAACAACAAACCGGAAGCACTCCCTTTACTCGGGCCTGCCACTTCACTCCCACTATTGGGATTGGACACTGTCAGGCCATGCTGTGATTGTAAAGAAGCGGGTATCGATGCGGGTATTGTGTACGACGTCTTCTCGGTTAAGGGAACGGCCGTCGATAGATCACTTTGATTGGATACTTTTGGTTCGGCCCCGTCCGTTCCCGCTTGATTCGACAGGGAAGCGGCAAGTTCTGATGGTGACCACTGCAAGACTTTGCCGCCAGGATAGCGTAACGCCGGCTTCAAATTCGGATCATGCACCGGTTCGTTGGTGTTATGTGAATCTGAGATATCACTCGAGGATTTTTCATAGGCCTCCGTTTCGCCGGCCACAAGTGCGCCAAACGCTGTATTATCACCGTTTTCGCTTTGCCCAGCCGTTTTTGGTTGCAACGCAGTTGCGGCCGGAATACCTTCCATGGAACCCGTTTGCGCCAATATCACATCCGCCATGATTACTGCTTCCCTCTGTATACTAACTTCTTTGCATGAAATAGCAGCAAGCATGCCGGGGTACGGATATTGACGAAGACTAATACAGGAATTTACAAAGCCTTAACAGTTAGGAAAAAATGGACAGAAATCTATAGGTCGGATGCGAGGAAAATTTTACAAAGTTTAACAATCTCGACTGGGGAGTCTCAAGCGACTTCATCATTTTTTGGAGTAAAAAAACGCAAACTTCTTTCGTCATTGTCTTTCTGTTCTTTAACCGCTTCGTTCCTTTGTTCTTGTTTGCTATAGCTATCGACGACTTTTAGCAAAGTTTTCTTATTGCGCCGCGATTCAAACCAGTTTAATTTTTTGTTCTGTAACATGGACTCTGCATCACGTACCTGCTGCTCCTGCGCCTGAATGGCCGTGTGCAACTTTTCGGTGAATTCTTTGATACTCAACAGCATAGCAGCGCCACTGCCACCACTACCGACACTATGCATGCGTAGTAAATATTCTTGATAATACTGTCGTAGCTCTTCCAAGCGGGATTCTTGCTGCCGTAAATGGTACTGCGCCTGCCCTAATGCTGCAGTTGCCCGTTGTTGCCGCGTATCCGCCATTTCTACAATGGGTTGTAACCGCACTGATTTTTTCATATTACATTTCCTGATCCAATACTCACAGTGGCGAACGAATTAAGCCGATATTAACGCAGCTTTCCTGTTAAAATTCTTTCGCATACTAGGGTAATTAATAATACTGGGCTTGCCTGTATAGAACCCTTGCAGATAATCCACACCCATTTCTTTCAACTGAGTGTAGCTTTCCTTATTATCCACGTATTCGGCCACTGTGGATTTTCCTAAAGCGTGAGCAATGTCATTCATAGATCGTACCATGGCCAATTGTAAAATATCTTTTTGCATATTACGTACAAATGAGCCATCAATTTTCACCAAGTCCACGGGTAAATCTTTTAAATAGGTAAAAGAGGAATAGCCCACTCCAAAATCATCCAGCGCAGTTTGGCAACCCAGTTCCCGTAAGTGATTTAAAAAATCTACGGCTGTATTTAAGTTCGCGATTGCCACATTTTCCGTTATTTCAAAAGTGATGGATTTTGGGTTGACGCCATGTAGTCGCAAAGCATCCGTAATCACTTGCAACATAGTAGCGTCCTCCAAAGACTTCGCAGAAAGGTTAATGGAGAAACAAATACTGGGATCACGTCTGGAACGTATACCCAGGGTTTCTATAGCATGTTGTATTACCCAGCGGTCGATGGAACGCATCAACCCAAAACGTTCCGCAGAGGACAAAAAACCGGATGGATGGATAATGTTTCCGTCATCACCCAACAATCTTAGCAAAACCTCATGGCGGCTGATTTTATTGGTATTGGCATCGACGATCGGTTGGCAGGCAATTAAAAAACGGTCTTCATCAATGGCCCGTTTTATTCTAGCCGCCCAGCCCATGTCCTCTGACATGGCCGCCATGTTTTCTTTATCATCGGATCTATACACATGGATACGATTTCGACCTGAACGCTTGGCGATGTGGCAGGCGATATCCGCCTGCACCAGTATATCCTCTCGCACCATGAGTTCCTGACCGAACATGGCCACACCGATGGAACAACCGATATTTACGGTCTTGCCATCGTATTTGAAATTGTAGTCCGCCAATAACTGTCGGTAGGATTCCGCCGCATGGATAACCTGCTCTTTATCGGAACCATAAATCAACAATGCAAACTCGTCCCCGCCCAGACGAGCCAACATATCACTCTTTCGGGTTCTGCGACTAAGCATTCCCGTTACCTCCACCAGCAACTGATCACCCGCCAAATGACCCAGGGTATCGTTTACAAACTTAAAATTATCCAAATCCAAATAGAGTAATGCATAGTCATTCCGCGTACCGCGTTTAATGTTTTCCACCAATCGATCCAGTTCAATCATGAAATATTCTCGATTGTACAATCCCGTCAACGAATCGTGTTCAGCCATGGTCCGCAGGTTTTCCATTAAAGCCATGCGTTCGCTGATATCTTCGACGATCGCTATAAATAACTGTCTACCTTCCACCCATAGATCACTGACATTAATAGACATGGGAAAGGAATTTCCATCCTTGTGTTTTACCGACAACACCGTCTCGTTAATTCGTTTGTTTCCATAGGGCGAGTGAAATTTACAAAACTGTAGAAATCCACCGTGCAAATGGGTTTCGGTCAGGCGAATTATCCTGTCTGCATGCTGACCCAAGGCCTGCCGAGCACCGTACCCAAACAACTGTTGCGCCGCACCATTGAAGGTTTCGATAATGCCATCCGCGTCCAGAGTGATAATGCCTTCACCGGCATTATCCAGTATGGACTCAAGACGTTTTTGTCTGGACCGGACTTGCTCACGCATCTTACGAAAGGCATGAACCAAAACATCAGTCTCATTGGTGGAATAACTGGATACGGACGGCAAATAGGTTTCACCCCGCCCTTCCGCCTCCAATGCTTTGGTGACCTCTACAATAGGACGTCGAATCACAAATTCCATCAGCAGAAAACCCAGCAATATCATTAAACCCACAAAGAAAATTAGTAGCAAAAAAATATCGCTTAGGGAGTTAGAAACTTTCACCAGCATGCTGACGTTGCCTGTGGACATGGAATCCATGCCCTTTTCAACGTTGGCAAGGGTTCCCCAAACACTGCGAAAAATCGGCCTGATTCGGTTACGTAAAATGGGGACATCAGCACGCCAATTATCGGAGGTATATATATCCGCGGCCCGCAAAAAATCTCTTTCATACTGTTTGACTGAACGTATCATGCGCAACAATGATACGGATTGCTGAAATGCCAACTGTCCATTTTTCTCATAGTCCTGCAATAACCTGAGCAGTTCCAAGACACGTTCAGCGTAAAGTTTACGATTCACAGAGTTATCCGCCATGCTCTTTTCCGGTTGGCCGAAAATCCCGGAACGATTGGCGATATACACTCGCACCGAACTGATCTGCTGTGCCCAGGCATAGCGAATTTCCCGAAACAACAGCAAGACTTTCTTCTGTATGGGGTCTTCTCCCGCTTCCACTCCTTCGCTTATGGCCAATTCGATTGCCGACATGAAATCCTCGCTGGCCGGTTGCAAGCTTTCCATTAGAATGGGTGCCGCCGGGTAACGGGTTTCCACTCTCGAAAGAACTCGAACCAGATTCCTGGTCTCCTTCTCCAAGGTCAACAATTCCACGGACAGAATCTTTAGTAACCCTGCCAATTGTTCATTATTACTGCTGACAGGATGTTGTAATAGTTGTCTTGATAGCCGCATGGCGTCATCGAGATTTTCGGTAAGACCTTGCAAGATGAGGGGTTCCAGGACCACGGTATAGTGATACAAGGAACTTTCCGTGATTTGGAGTGACCGTTCCAGGCTATTAATAATGTTTTGAAAACTGGTAAGATTGATATTTACCTGGGAACTGCGAGCCACAGCCTGACTCACCATTTTCTCGGTATGAAATACCACGGGTAATAGAAACAAAGACAGTAGCAAAGAGGTCGCAAAAAAACGTACTCTAAGACTACCGGCCCTGATGGACTTGATTAGTAATAGTAATTTATAAAACCACTGATTATTACCACGGTACGGATCGGGTGTGATTTTTTGCAATCCCTTATTCATATAAAGCTGCAATCATTCCTGACGCTAAGCCGGTCTACTGCATCATATTGGATTTAGCGTGCTTGTTATACGAAAACCATATAAAACACAAACCACATATCTCAGTAAGATATCATATATATGATAGTCCTATTCAACAAGCCATTCGATGTATTAACGCAATTTTCTGACAGAGATCAGAGAAAAACGCTTAAAAACTTTATTCCTTATAAATCCGTATATCCCGCCGGACGCCTGGATCGCGACAGTGAAGGTCTGGTTCTACTCACGGATGATGGTGTTTTGCAACATCTCATCAGTCATCCCAGCAGCAAATACCCAAAGACTTACTGGGTTCAGGTAGAAGGTACCCCGTCAGCGGCGGCTTTGGAACAATTGCGCCAAGGTATTGAATTAAAGGACGGGATGAGCAAACCGGCAAAGGTCCGACCGCTACCCCATCCTTCTGTTTGGTCTCGTACCCCACCGATACGCCACCGGGCTCAAATCCCCACCACTTGGTTACAAATCGAGCTAACTGAAGGAAGAAACCGTCAAGTTCGCCGCATGACCGCTGCGGTGGGCCATCCCACGCTGCGTTTGATCCGCACCTGTATTGGCCCCTGGTGTCTGGAAGACTTAGCGCCGGGGGAATTTCGTGTTATCGAGTTAAATTTTGACCAATTACCTGCGAAATGGCGTAAAATACTGCAAATCAATGAGACAGACAGAAAAAAGTCAGCACCACGCAACACAAAATCATGGAACAGAAAACACAAAAAGTAATGTTGGGTTTATCCGGTGGCGTGGATTCCTCGGTTAGCGCATTAGTATTGCAGCAACAAGGTCACGATGTGAGTGCCTTGTTTATGAAAAACTGGGAGGAAGACGATAATAATGGCTATTGTTCAGCAAGCGTGGATTTGGACGATGCTCAAAAAGTTGCCGACCGTTTAGGCATTTCTCTATTAACTCGTAATTTCTCCGGAGAATATTGGGACAAGGTATTTGAGTATTTTTTGACCGAATACAAACAAGGCCGAACCCCCAATCCGGACGTCATTTGCAACAAAGAAATCAAGTTCAAAACCTTTTTGGAACATGCTCTGAAACTGGGTGCGGAATCCATTGCCACAGGTCATTACGCTCGCAAAACATTCCGTGACGGTTATTACCGACTACTGAAAGGTGCCGACCCTAATAAAGACCAAAGCTATTTCTTATACACTTTAAACCAGTATCAGCTATCCAAAGTGCTGTTCCCCCTGGGTGATTTGGACAAGCAACAGGTACGGCAAATGGCGCACCAGGCCGGTTTGCATAACTTTTCTAAAAAAGACAGTACTGGTATTTGCTTTATTGGTGAACGCAATTTCAAAGAATTCTTGCAGAAATACCTGCCCGCTCAACCCGGATCGATTTGTGACCTGGACGGCAAAATCGTGGGCCGACACGATGGCCTGATGTATTACACCATGGGCCAACGTCAAGGCCTAGGTATCGGTGGACGCCAGGACAGTAATGGCCTGCCTTGGTTTGTCGTGGATAAAGATCTAGACAATAACCGACTCATTGTGACTCAGGGCCATGATCACCCCGCACTCATGAGCTCATCACTTATTGCCAAGGATCTGCACTGGGTCTGCCCGCCACCTGAGGCTCCCTTTGAATGCCGAGCTAAAACCCGGTACCGCCAAGAAGATCAGGAATGTCAAATTGTTCGCCTGGACCAATCGGAGTGCGAAGTGGTATTCCTCCATTCCCAACGTGCCATCACTCCGGGCCAATCGGTGGTATTTTATTCAGGTGAAGAATGTCTGGGTGGTGGTATCATTGATAAAATAAGCAAGGCTAAATAATAAAGTATTAACAATCACCGAACTTTTATTTGGAGGAAAGATTGTCGTACACCGCAAAAGATCGAACCCTGGCTCTGGCAGGCGTATTCCAAGCCACCAAACTGGTCCAACAGATTGCCCGCTCCGGCATGGTGGACCAGGAAGTTTATACCACCTGCATAAACAGTGTCTTGAAACTAAACGCCGACTCCACCGAAGCGGTTTTCGGTAGCCGTGAAAAACTGCTGGAAGGCTGTAAGGAGTTATTATCCCAACTGGGTGTCGCTAACGAGGGTGATCGAAAAAAATCCCGCGATATGGAGTTAACCAAATATGTGGTCAATATCATGTTGCTGGAGCGTAAGTTAATTAAACGTCCTGACCTATTGGAAAAAGTTCGCGACGGCGTTGATCGCGCCGCCGCACAAGCTGAGCATTTTTCGCCTACCCATGAAAATGTCATCGCCAATCTAGCCGACTTGTATACTAAAACCATCAGTACACTCAAACCAAGAATCATGGTTAGCGGAGAATCCCATTTACTCAGCAATCAGGATAACGCCAACAAAATTCGCGCACTTTTGCTGGCCGCCGTACGTGCTACCGTATTGTGGCGTCAATGCGGCGGTAGCCGTTGGCATATGTTATTTCAGCGGGAAAAACTCATTAGCGAAGCTAGAATAATTGTGGAGGAAGCACGACGGGTCTTGCACTAACTGTGTGACTACCCTCTGATTTGTAAAAAGGCCGGCACTTGTTCGGTGCCGGCCTTTCTTTCATCTCTTTCATCTTAACCGGAGGAAATTTTGTTACTCTTGGAACAGACTGACTTCGGTTACCAGCTCAACGCCCTTTAATCTATTCTTAACGCTATCATCAAGGTTTTCACTCGACAACAAAGTGTCTCTGTGCTTGAAGAACAGTTTATTGTACTTTTTAATCTTCCTACCCAAAATCTTCCAACCTTTTTGTTTTGCATCCATTGGCCAGGATTCCAGTTCAATTTTGGATGTTTCCAACTTTCCAGAGAAGCTGGGTGACCACAATATGGTCCATAAACTAATTCCGGTATTATTATGCCGTTCGAATGCATTAACTTGTGCGGGTGTCATAGCGGCAAATTGAGACAAGTGTTCAACCGCTTGCTTCAATGCCCCATAATACTCATTCAATGCCTGCTCATCATACTGATCCACCGTGACGTGACTGGTTCCGCTGCTTTTGACATTGATACTACCATTACTGTTAACTGCCACCGGTTTCATTGGTTTCGGTTTGACGCTTGCCTTTACTTGAGGTTGGGCATTGACTGCACCATCCACTTTCAAAGCACCACCGGTACCCAATCCACCTTCGACCACTTGAGGTTTATAATTACGCAATGCTTGAACCATTTGATTGTAGGAATCCGCAAAAGCCGCAATAATAACTTTACCTTCAGCTGAGTTGGCATAGCCGCTGCCACTGGCAAAACCTTTGCCACCCCAGGAAAAACCGGCAATACTGAAATCGAAGTTCTTGGCGCTGCCCACGGAAGATGACACTTGAACACCGGAACGGTTATCAATCATGAGCAAGGTTGTGGAAGCTTCATTGCTCTTCGATCCTACCGAAGCACCGCCAAACGGTAAGAAACTGCGCGCCGCTGCGGCGATACGTCCCATATTACTTTGCTCGAATGTCACGGATGGGCTTAAGGTGTAATCCGCTGCAGCCATTTGGCCTTTACCGAAATTGCTATTGCCTCGTAAATCGCCTGCCTGCATCAGCTGCCGCTCTCTTTGCATGGCTTGCATGGCCCGACCGCGCTCGACAATAACAAAACAGTTGGACTGTTGAATCATATTGCGAATTACGGGAACCGTGGAACCCAACTTGGGATAATGGTTTCTATAGTAACCCCACCAAGGCAGGCTCGTATCTTCAAATATAGTTAAGGTACCCAATGTTTTGTCGCAACTTGCCAATTTACTGTTTTTGTTGCCGGCGGCGCTCCCGGCAGCACCTCCGGTTACAACATTACCGGAACCGCCCCCCAGCATGGGCATAGAGCTTAAACAGCCGGACAACAATAAACTTCCGAATAAAATGACTAAAAGACGCTTTGAAGCAGGCAAATGATTCATGACAAATCCTCTTTGTTCTTACACAAATTCTTAACAATGGTTGACAACAACGGGGCAACTTAGGAAACGAAAAACCCGACGGCCTCTACTTCATTGACCCAAAGCTTCTCGTATCGATTATTGACTCCATTCTTAATCAATCACTCACCCAGGAAGATCAGCGGTTCCGTAGATGTGTTGAAAATAAAAATAGACAGATGACAAAGTTTCTAATTTTTTTAACAGGTCACTCACAAATCCAATTCGGCAATTCTTAGCACCCGAATCTATCACCAAAGTCTCACCGATTTATCACGCAGTCGCCACAGCAATTATCGGTTTCAGTTTGGTTGCTATGCCACAGCAACGGTATTTTACACCAATAACATTACTAATCGTGAACAGTTATAGAATATTTTAACTTCGCGTTTAAAATTTGCGCAAGAGTCGAAATATTTTACACATACAAAGATTGCTACTCAGATTTTCTGCTTAGTTTATTCTTTACCGTTATAAAAAGCGGCGCACTGAGGCAGGACGCCTGTAAGTAGGGTAACGCATTAAGGCAGGACGCCAGTAAGTAGGGTAACGCAGGAGCAGTTACCGAGGAGCAGTTACCGAGGAGCAGTTACCGAGAGCGGCTCTGTACCGGGTTGCGATGTGAGCGGATTTTCGAACTTGGGTGGTGTGGCACCGTCATTTGCGCTTTTGCGTGGCGGGTTAGGCGTCGCAGTCGCGGGCACAATTCTCTCTAAAAAAACCGTGCCCGCGCTACGATGACAATCACAAAATGCGTTCGCCGCATTACCTTAAATCAAGTTAATTGTACCGGTACCACCGAATCGGCGATGTCTTTATAGTCCGGCATTTGATCAAAGTTAAGATAGCGATATACATCCGCCGCCATGGGGGCCAAGCTCTTAACTGCTTCCTGGTACTGTTCCGGGGTAGGGATTTTACCCATCACGGCGGCTACCGCGGACAGTTCAGCAGACCCCAGGTAGACATTAGAATCTTTACCCATGCGGTTGGGAAAGTTTCGCGTGGACGTGGAAACGACAGTAGCACCGTCGGCAACTCGGGCCTGGTTACCCATACACAGAGAACAACCGGGCACTTCAGTACGTGCTCCTACTTTACCGTAAATGGAATAGTACCCTTCTTCGGTTAATTGATGCGCATCCATCTTGGTTGGTGGAACTATCCACAAACGTGTGGGCACGGCACCCGAAACGCTTTCCAGTACTTTGCCCGCTGCACGATAGTGACCGATATTGGTCATACAGGAACCGATAAACACTTCGTCCACGGGGGCACCGGCCACCGCGGATAACGGTTTAATATCATCCGGGTCATTGGGGCAGGCGAGCAAAGGCTCTGTAATTTGGTTCAAGTCAATTTCGATAATTTCCGCGTACTCAGCGTCCGCATCCGCCTCTAACAATTCCGGCTGATCCAACCAGGCCTGCATGGCATCAATGCGACGTTGCAGGGTACGCTGATCACCATAGTCCATGGCAATCATCCACTTGAGCAGGGTGACATTGGAATTGAGATATTCAATAACGGGGGCTTTGTTCAGCTTGATGGTACAACCACCGGCGGAACGCTCTGCCGAAGCATCAGATAATTCAAACGCCTGCTCCACTTTCAGATCGGGCAAACCTTCGATCTCTAAAATGCGACCGGAGAAAACGTTCTTTTTACCTTTTTTGTCTAAGGTCAACAAACCTTTTTGAATGGCAATATAGGGTATGGCATTGACCAAATCGCGCAGAGTAATGCCCGGTTGCATCTCACCTTTGAAACGAACTAATACAGACTCGGGCATATCCAAAGGCGTAACCCCGAGTGCCGCACCAAAAGCAACCAAGCCGGAGCCGGCAGGAAAACTGATACCAATAGGGAAACGGGTGTGAGAATCCCCCCCTGTACCAACGGTGTCCGGCAGTAACATACGATTGAGCCAGGAATGAATCACGCCATCACCGGGACGTAAGGATACACCACCGCGGTCTTGGATAAATTCAGGCAAATCGTGTTGCAGCTTAATGTCTACGGGTTTGGGATAGGCTGCCGTGTGACAAAAACTTTGCATGACCAAATCAGCTGAAAATCCCAGACAAGCCAATTCTTTTAACTCATCACGCGTCATTGCACCGGTGGTGTCTTGTGAACCTACGGTCGTCATACGCGGTTCGCAATAGGTGCCGGGGCGTATGCCCTCCACGCCACAAGCACGTCCCACCATTTTCTGCGCCAGAGTAAAACCCTTACCGGTATCCGCGGGAGCCACCGGTCGTTGAAACACATCAGAGACTGACAGCTTCAAGGCCTCGCGGGTTTTATCCGTCAAGGAACGCCCTATGATCAAAGGTATGCGGCCACCGGCTCGAACTTCGTCCGCCATGGTGGAGGGTTTCAGATCAAAACGGCTGATCACGTCGCCGTTTTCATTGAGAATCTCACCGGCGTACGGTTTGATGGTAATGACGTCACCGGTGTTGAGCTGACTCACATCACACTCAATGGGCAAAGCGCCGGAGTCCTCTGCTGTGTTAAAAAAGATAGGTGCTATCTTGCCGCCCAATACCACTCCACCCTGGCGTTTATTGGGCACATAGGGAATATCATCACCCATATGCCACAACACCGAGTTAATCGCTGATTTTCGCGATGAACCCGTACCTACCACATCGCCCACATAGGCTAAGGGATAATTCTTGTGTCGCAGTTGCTCAATTTGATCCAAGGCATCGGGTATTTTATTAACCAGCATACTCTTGGCGTGCAAGGGGATGTCCGGTCGACTCCAGGCTTCCGAAGCCGGCGATAAATCGTCCGTGTTGGTTTCACCGGGCACCTTAAACACAGTAACCTTGATCTCTTCCGCTAAAGCGGGACGATCCAGAAACCAACGCGCCTCCGCCCAAGCATCCACTACCAGCTTCGCGTGGGTGTTACTTTGAGACTTCGCCACCACATCATGATAAGCATCAAATATTAACAGGGTCTTGCTCAAAGCCTGTGCCGCCGTGGGTGCCAGAGCATCCACATCCAACAAGTCAATTAGGGATTGAATGTTGTAACCCCCAAACATGGTACCCAATAATTCCGTTGCTTTGACCGGATCAATCAGGGAACATTGGGTTTCACCTTTGGCGACAGCCGCCAAAAAACCCGCTTTGACATAGGCCGCCGCATCCACTCCAGGCGGTACCCGATGCGTCAATAAATCCAATAGGAAATTTTCTTCTCCGGCAGGCGGTTGTTTCAACAACTCCACCAGTGCGGCTACTTGCCCCGCATCCAAGGCTAATGGGGGCAGGCCTTGCGCCTGTCGCTCAGCTACGTGTTTTCTGTATTCTTCAATCATGATAGGTACGGTAAGAATCCAAAATTCAATTAAAAAGGGGCCAGATTATACCAAATTACTGCGGCGCGTGTATTTACAATATTGTTTTGACAGGGAAACTCAATTTCTTCCGACAGGATCAACGGAATACGGTATCATGTCGCCTTTTCTTAGTTGGACGGAGTGACAATGGAGCTATCATCTTTAACGGCCATTTCGCCGGTAGACGGAAGATATGCCAGTAAAAGCAAAGACTTACGCGAATATTTCAGTGAATTCGGGCTTATCAAGCACCGCGTTGAAGTGGAAATCAGGTGGTTATTGTTGTTGGCGGACTGCAGCGACATTGAAGAAGTCCCCAGCTTCAGCGACAAGGCACGCAAACACCTGACTCGTATCATGGATCAGTTCAGCGTGGATGATGCCCAAAAAATCAAAGAGATAGAGCGATTTACCAACCACGACGTCAAAGCGGTGGAATATTTCCTCAAGGAAGCCATTAAATCCAATAAAGAGTTGAATCGAGTCACCGAATTTCTCCATTTTGCCTGCACTTCTGAGGACATTAACAACCTGGCCTACGGTCTCATGCTCAACAGTGCCCGCAATGAAGTGCTGCTTCCGGCAATGGGTGCTTTAATCGATTCCATCGAAAACTTGGCACATGATCTTGCCGCGGTTCCCATGTTGGCGCGCACTCACGGACAACCCGCATCCCCCACTACCCTGGGCAAAGAAATGGCCAATGTGGTGCACCGTTTAAGGCGCCAATATATACAAATCGAAGAAACGCCCATTTTAGGCAAGATCAATGGCGCCGTCGGCAATTACAACGCGCACCAAGTGGCGTACCCTCTGGTGGACTGGCCCTCATTGGCCTGTGATTTTGTTACAGACTTGGGGCTGGTATGGAATCCTTATACCACTCAAATTGAACCGCACGACTATATTTCGGAATTGTTTGATGCCACAGCGCGATTCAATACCATACTTATCGATTTTTGCCGTGATATTTGGTCGTATATTTCCATCGCCTACTTTAAGCAAAAGACGGTAGCCGGTGAAGTGGGTTCTTCCACAATGCCGCACAAAGTTAATCCCATCGATTTTGAAAACGGCGAAGGTAATTTGGGTCTGGCCAATGCGCTGCTGACTCATTTAAGTCAAAAACTACCTATCTCTCGCTGGCAGCGGGATCTCACCGATTCAACGGTTTTACGAAATCTAGGGGTGGGTTTGGCTCATTCCATGATTGCCTACCAATCCATTCAGAAAGGCATAAGCAAACTGGAAGCGTCGGCCGAAACATTGCAAAAAGACCTGGATAACAATTGGGAAGTATTGGCTGAACCCATACAAACCGTCATGCGCCGCTATGGCATAGAAAAACCTTACGAGAAACTCAAAGACCTGACTCGGGGACGTAGGGTCAGTAAAGAAAACATTCAGGAATTTATTCAAACATTGGATATTCCCGATGTAGCCAAACGACAATTACTCGAATTGAGTCCCGATCTATACACGGGTTTAGCCGAACAATTGGCAAAAGAGATATAATACCGTCAGGCAACTGACAGCTTTGTTCGTTTTTTGACGCGAAATGGCAAAGCTAAAACCATGACTGCTCCCATCCCAACCAGGATGGGAGTTACTTAAGAAAGTATCACCCAAAAACTTACCCCTCTCTGCCTGCCCCCGGTCAATCCCGACTATATTGTCAGCCACATTACACCTCTCAAGCACTCTGACACCGCGCCACAATGACACAATAACTTTTGGCACACTCAATGCAACATCATTGGCGTGACCAACCTATCCCCCCCGATATTGGTCACACCTCCCCTTCTAAAAGGGGTGCACCTTTAGCACCCCTTTTTTTTTAATACTTCTTTTACACTCTTTTTAATTGGCCCCTCAGTGAACTGTGAAAGCCATCACAGAAAAGCCGGCGCGAATCTACCATACTCTATTGCAATGGGATTACGGCACCATCTCATTCCAGTCTCTCCCCAGGCTATCTGCTAAGCCCGTAGTCCATTCAAGCTGCACACCCCTTGGTGCAGCTTTTTTTATGGGGTCGAAAAAGTTTTGTGCTGTCACTGAAAATTGTAGCAGGTGGTTTCAACGCACCGGGAGTATGCGTGTTTCCGAAACGCGTACGCCAATCGTACCACCCTGCTTGTGCGCAGTGGTATACTGGTTCTTATGACGAAACCATCACCTTTAGGCACTTTGTCCCGAGAAACTTTTCTGCAGCAATATTGGCAAAAACGGCCTTTATTTGTGAAGGCAGCATTGGAGAACTATTCCTGCCCACTGACGCCGGAACAACTGGCTGGGCTGGCTTGTGACGAGGAAGTGGAATCGCGGATTGTGCGCGAGCTTTCCCAAGCGCCTTATTGGCAATGCGACTATGGCCCGTTCAGTGAGGCCGATTTTTTAGCCCTGCCGGACAGCCATTGGACTTTATTGGTACAGGAATGCAATAAATATCATACCGACCTTGCGCTGTTATTGGACCGGTTTAATTTTATACCCAATTGGCGCGTTGATGATGTCATGGTGAGTTTCGCGCCCAAGCACGGCTCTGTCGGCCCCCATCTGGATCAGTACGATGTGTTTCTGATACAAGCCATGGGAAAAAGACGTTGGCAAATTAACAGCAAAGTCTACGCCCCGGAAGATTTCTATGCCAATATTGACTTACACATCCTCAAATCTTTTGAGGCAGAGGACGAATGGATTGTAGAGCCGGGTGACATTTTGTATCTCCCACCCGGAGTCAGTCACTACGGGGTAGCCCTGGAAGACTGCATTACGATCTCTGTTGGATTTCGAGCCCCAACCTATGCAGATCTCTTGTCCGCTTATCTGGAGCAAGTTATCCGTCATATCAACCGACAGGGAGAGCTGCGTTACACCGACCCGGATCTGGAACTGCAGCGCTACAGTGGAGAAATTACTGCGCAGACATTGGAAAAAATCTCGGCAACGTTACAGACTCAATTCCAACAGGTTCCGAAAGACCGTTGGTTTGCCGAACTGGTTACCGAACCGGCCAATGATCCCTTACCGGAACCGGCACCCTGCTCCCCGCAACATTTTCTCCAAGAACTGGCTCAATCGGGTAAGCTGTATCGCAGCGAGTACAGCCGCTTTGCCTTCATGGATCTGCCGTCAAACCGCGAGTTAGTCATTGACGGAAATGGGATTCCCATAGACCGGGAACAACTGAAACTGGCTCGATTAATTTGCAACCAACGATGTTACCGTCACAACGAACTTGAGCCCTACTTAAATATGGACAATACTTTTAGTTTATTGCTGCACTTATATAATTCGGGAAAAGTTTACTTTGACGATGATGACACAGAAACATGAATTTCAAATTCAGCGTACCCACTGGGCACGGTCCGCACCCCAGTTGCAAAAAATACGAAAACAAGTCTTTGTGCACGAACAAAAGGTTCCTGAAGAATTGGAGTGGGACAATTTGGACGATGCCGCCGAGCATGTACTGGTATGCGATTCAAATGGCTCAGCCATTGCCACGGCCCGTTTGTTGGATACCGGCCAAATAGGCCGCATGGCAGTCTTGACACCGTACCGCGGCCGCGGCATTGGCCATTCCATGCTAAGCTTATTAATTGAAACTGCGAGACAGAAGGGCTTCTCGCAGGTATTCGTGCATGCGCAACAGTCGGCTTTGGGGTTTTACCAAAAACACGGCTTTGAAGCTGAGGGCGAGCTGTTTATGGAAGCGAACATCCCCCATCTACACATGATCCTCCCATTGTAATATGGCAATTAAAACATTTACCATGACAGTCGATAATTACATTAGGACAAGACAACAGAGTACAGTGCTATGACTGATTTTGAGAAATGCATACTGGGCGAAACGGACGATCTGATTCATGTGGACACCAAAGAAGAAAGCCGTCTGGCTGTGTTGTCCATGACGCGCCAAGCGCACAAATCTCTACACATCTATACTCATGACTTTGATACCCCGGTCTACGACAACGGCGAGTTTGTTGAAGCGGCTAAACAACTGGCCATACGCGTTCCTCACAGTTATGTCCACATCCTTATCCGCGACACCAGCCGCGTGGTTCTGCGCGGCCATCGCATCATAGAATTGGCTCGCCGCTTAGGTTCCCATATTTTAATCAAAAAGTTAGCCCCCCAGTTCAATACACATATAGAAGCATTCTGTATTGCTGATGAAACGGCCTTATTGCGTCGCCCCATTGCCGACCGATACGAAGGCCAAGTGAACTTTAACGATCGCCAAGATTGCAAAACCGCATTACGATTTTTTCATAATGCCTGGGAACATTCTTCCCCCGACCCGGAGCTGCGACGTCTGCATCTATAATCCGCCCCTGTTGCAATCACGACGCTACCGCGTTACATTGAGAATATGAAGTCTTTAAAAATCCTATGCGGCGTATTGCTGTTGCTTCTTTCCACCCAACACACGTACGCCATGGGTAATCACCCGGAAGCCTCAGCCTGTCCTCTAGACAAACCCTATGTGGTTTTTTGTTCCCATAGCCTGCACAACCTGGAAGGCTGGGTGGGCAAGTGCTACGCTAAACGCGAAGAGGCGGAACGCAATGCGGAACTACACGCCCAAAAGGAACACCAAGGTAATACACGCTGGACCGGGGTTTTGGAACCTGACAAGCGCAAAAAAACCTACTAGCAAACCCTGTTTAGCGCGGCTGTCCGGCCTTTTTCGGGAGGTTAACGATGATAAAACCCGGCTATTTTCACTTAATTGTATTGCTACTGTGCTTGCACTGGTCCACGAGTCTTTGGGCTCAATCCGATTCAACCAATAAAACCTACAAACCGGCAAAAGTGACGTACGATGTCAGCACTGCCGACCCCAAACAACTGGCGCATCTGCTCGACCGGATAAATCTTCTGCAAACTGTCTACAACCATAACAGTTTTGATGCATCCATTGTTTTGGTCATTCATGAAGGTGCCATTCCCTTGTTCACGAAAAAATACCCAAACCAGGAACAACTCATGCAACGCGCCCGCGGTCTAAGCCTGGGCGAAATGATTGAGTTTCGCATTTGTGAAGCCTCTGCAAAACAACAAGGCATTGGCGCGAATGACTTACATAATTTCGTCATTCTGGTGCCCATGGCAGATGCAGAACTCGTTCAACTCCAAACGCAAGGATATGCGTATCTTAAGGATTTTTAGTAAAAACTAAAAATTCTGCTCAATTGCCAACTCAAAGTCTTGTTTGAGATCAAACACGGTCAACATGATGTAGTAAGCCACACGAGCTGCAGCTGCGCACTCTTGGCCGAACTGCAGGTGGAATCCAAAATGAGCATCCACGATTTCCCCGCCCGGCCGATTCACCAGTGGCATGACCTCCAAATCACTGCCGTATTCCCTGAATACGGCTTGAGCCGTTTCAAATTCATGTTCGGATAAACTTTGAACCGGAAGATCCAATGTGAGTTTTTGATTTTGTGTACCGGCAAATTGAATATACCGACCACTGGCTTTATCCAGAAAAACCGTATACGCGTCGATAGACTGGTTTTGTAACAACGACATTAGCGCGTTTTGAATCTTCTCCAGATTGGTATTCAAAACACCCCCCCTTGATTAATCGGCAACTGGTTCTCCCCAAAAACCCTATGCTGTGGCGCATGCGTGTATTCGGGGCGGCACGTTTCCAAGTGCAATATAAAAATATAAACAAAATAGATAACAAAAGATTTACAGGGATATCCCGATGTAACGCTATGTAGATCAGGGGCTAAGCTAGAGGATATGGATAATTTTGTCAATCAGAACACGAGGCAGGACCGAGCCTGGCACCTCACTTGCTACAAAATAGTAACTTTTTGATCAATAATCGCACAGATCCAGAATCCTAATATAGGTACAATAGCCCACATCAGGGATAACACACAGTGATTGCAAAATGAGACATTGCATTTCTTTAATTTTCTTGGGCGTAGTATTAAACGCCTGTAGCCTCACGCAGCAAAACATCCAATCAGGCCCGGATACCGCCACATCAGTAAATGAGCGCGGTGAACTGACTGCATTGGATTCTACAGCCGGTTCAACGGATACAGTTGCGGAAGATAACGTAGATACCGAAGACGGCCACACGCAAGGCAGCAGCGAAGACCAAATTGATCTCGTCGGCGGGGAAGCGGAACGACAAAATACGGAGACCGAATCAAACGGTATAGCGCCGCTTGATATTGATAACCCAGCCGAAACGGCAGCGGGCGAACAGGAACTTGAAGACCGGGAAACGGAGAACCTGGGACAGACCGATTTATGGGACCGCATTCGCCGTGGTTTCACCCTGGATCACACTCATCCGGGAGTGGAAAATGATTTGCAATGGTACGCCTCCAATCAAGAATACCTGGATCGCGTGGTGGAACGTGCCACGCCGTTTTTGCACTTTATTGTTTCTGAAACTGAAAAGCGCGGTATGCCACTGGAAATTGCTCTGTTACCGGTTGTCGAGAGTGCATTTCAGACCTTTGCGTATTCCCATGGACGGGCCGCCGGTATCTGGCAGTTTATTCCCGGCACCGGACGACTCTATGGCTTAAAACAAAATTGGTGGTATGACGGCAGACGCGACATTTGGGCTTCCACGCATGCCGCATTAAATTATCTCAACGCTTTATATCAAAAGTTCAATGACTGGGAGCTGGCTTTGGCATCCTACAACTCCGGCTCCGGCACAGTTAGTAAAGCCATACGAAAAAACAAACGCAAAGGCCGTGACATAGACTTCTGGTCCCTACGCCGCAATCTACCTGTGGAAACCCGAGGTTATGTACCCCGACTGTTGGCAATATCCGCTATTGTTGCCGATCCGGAACGATACGGTATCACCTTGCTCTCCATCGCCGATGAACCTTACTTTGACCGGGTTCAACTGGATGGGCAACTGGACCTGGCCCTGGCCGCGGAAATGGCCGAACTTAGTGTGGAAGAGATGTATACCTTAAACCCGGCTTTCAACCGCTGGGCGACAGATCCTAATCAGGAAAACTCTTTGCTTATCCCTCTGGACAAAGTGGACCAATTTAAGTCGCAACTGGCACAGTTGCCCCCGGAAAATCGCATTCGCTGGATACGTCATAAAATCGGCAAAGGCGAGAGTATCGGTCAAATTGCTTCACGCTATAACACAACGGTCAAAGTTCTGAAAAAAGTCAATAAAATGCGCGGCAACACCATTCGCCAGGGACAACGACTGATCATACCGGTGGCGATGAAAGAACCTTCAGCCTATACCCATACTGCCGACAAACGCAAACGCCGCATTCAAAATACACAACGAAAAGGTCGATACAAACAAACTCATATTGTAGCCGAAGGCGATTCCTTCTGGACGCTTTCACGCAAATACAAAGTGGGTATGCGCCAATTGGCCAAGTGGAACGGCATGGCACCAAGAGACAAACTCTCTATAGGACAGAAACTGGTCATCTGGAGCAAACGCCAATCCAAAAAGATAACCGCGGTTGATATAGATACCAGCCGTATGATTACCCCACCTCACTCCAAGACCAAGCGCTGGATACGTTACATTGTTCGACGCGGAGACTCCATCGCCCGTATCGCGCAGAAATTCCGGGTGACAGTGGCTCAAATTCACAAATGGAATAAGGTCCTGCAATCGCTGAAATATCTGCAACCGGGTCAAAAAATCAAGCTATACGTCGATGTAACCCGGCAGTCATGAATGGGTAATTGAGCCAATCCCTATACCGGACAGCTCATGTCCTCACCACAACACATGGGAGATTTCACTTTTCCGTGACCGTTGGGACATTCAGAAATGGCCACCGTATTACCGTCATCCAGGGTTAAGGTGCTGTGTTTTAATTCTGCATCACATTCACCACAAGTCATGGTACCAATACTCATTCCGCATTTTTCGCATTTGTATACAGCCATGATGTATCTCCTTTTTCTCTATGGAAGCGTAATCTGCCGGTAATCTCCAAATCGTGGAGACTACTCAAACCCGCCAACCGCTTGGGCGCAATTCAACTGTAGCATAGGCGGATCGGTAGTTATAGCGAATGACAACATTTCATGAAACGGTTTTTTCTTTCTGTTGCAAGCGCCACAACTGCGCATAAACGCCATCGTTTTGCAGCAGATCTTCATGAGTACCACTTTCCGCTATTCTACCCTGCTCCAACACCATAATATAATCCGCATCAACAATAGTGGATAATCGATGGGCAATGACTAATGTCGTATGGTTTGTGGCAGTTTGGCGTAAGTCTTCCAATATTGCCTGCTCACTTTTGCTATCCAATGCCGAAGTGGCTTCATCAAACACCAGGATCTTGGGTGCCTTTAATATGATACGAGCAATCGCCACACGTTGCTTTTCCCCACCGGACAGTTTCAGGCCTCGCTCCCCCACCACCGTATCATAGCCCTGCGGTAGGCTGGAAATAAACTCGTGTATATGCGCCTTTTTGGCGGCTTGTATAATCTCTTCTTTGCCCGCATCGGGGTTAGCATAGGCCAGATTGTAGTAGATACTTTCATTAAACAACACCGTATCCTGTGGCACGATACCAATGGCCCTACGCACACTGTGCTGGGTAACTTCGCGCAAATCCTGTCCATCAATGCGGATACATCCTGAGTTAACATCGTAGAAACGAAACAACAACCGCGCCAGTGTGGACTTACCCGCCCCACTGGAACCCACCACCGCCAGTTTCTGACCGGGATTAATGGTAAAGCTGACGTCATGAAGAATTTGCCGTTCCGTTTGATAAGAAAACCCTACACGATCAAATTGAACCTCACCACCGCTAACCTGAAGTTCAGCCGCATTTTCCTTGTCGACAATTTCGGGGTTTTCATCCAGCAACTTGACCAGTTGATCCATGTCCGCCAAGGCATAGCGTATGGAACGGTATATAATGCCCAAGAAACCCAATGGAATGAACAATTGCAACAAAAAAGCATTCACCAACACAAAATCACCAATGCTCATATCCCCATCCACCACTTCACCAGCGGCAAAGAACATGATGAGCGTAACACCAACGGCAATAATGGCCCCTTGCCCGAAATTCAGCGCGGACATTCCCATCTGGTTTTTTACCGCATTGACTTCCCACAAGCCCAAGGTGTCATTGCAACGCTGAAACTCCATTGCTTCATTGTTGAAATATTTCACGGTTTCGTAGTTAATCAAACTGTCTATGGCTTCGTTGTTGGCTTTGGACTCCAAGCGGTTCATTTCGTGGCGGTATTCCACCCGCCAATTGGTTACTTTAAAGGTAAAAAGAATGTATATCGTAACGCTCACAAATATGACCAGTGTAAATACGATGTCGTATTGTGTAATCAGGTAGGCCGCTACCAGGCCAAATTCCACAAGAACAGGAATAATACTGAAGGTAAGATAGTTCAACAGCGAGCTTAAACTGACAGCGCCGCGCTGCAAATCCCGGCTGATGGCTCCGGTTTTACGGTCCAGGTGATAACGCAAGGAAAGTTCGTGTAAATGTTCCAACGTACGTATAGTCAGGCGTCGCATTGCTCTATACCGAACCTTGGTGAACAATACGTCTCTCAATTCATTAAACAGCGAACTGGCTAAACGCATCGCGCCGTAAGCCAGCAGTAAAGCCACCGGTAACACGATCTGCACCTGGGTATCACCGCTGACATTGATATTGAGCGTATCCACAATTTGTTTCAGGGCAATGGGTACGCCCACAATGGACAATTTAGATAAAACCAAGCAACTCATGGCCAACAATACGCGACCGCGAAATTCCCAGACATAGGGTAACAAGGATTGAATATTGGAAAAATTGTTGCGACTGGCGCTGGGAGTACTGGTGTATTTAAAATGGTGCGCCATGGAGACGGATTTTGACCGGTTTTTTTAACGATGGGAAAATGATAGTTGTTTTATCCGCGAATGGAAAGGAATGTGATAGCTTGAGCGGGAGTCGTGTTTGTGAAACACGACTCTTTATATTGAAAATTTAGTGGCCGTAAGTTCGTTTGTAATGCTGTCATACACTGCCGACTCAATGGTAATGGTTCTGCCCACATTACCCGCAAACCCGGCATCCGGGTCCGCATCGTCATCCACCACAACCACACCGGCAACGATGCCTTTACCGGTACCGGCGTCAAATGACAACAACTCCCCTTTGAGCCACACATTATTATCGGCGGCAACCACTTCAAGTCGTTTTAATTCGAGCACGCCCAATTGACCGTTTGCATCGATGTAGGCCTTGAGGGTAACACGGTTGCCCTGCTGCAGATTGCCCAGGTTAAACCTGCGCACGGAAGCTTCACTGTCGTCCTTGAACACGGTGAGGAAGCTCACGTTTAACGTTTGTCCCAATAAAGAAAAACTGTTCGAGGCACTGTCAACCGACTGGACAATGGCATTGAGTTCCACAGAAGGACGAACACGCCGTTCCACTTCCTCGGCGTACAAACTACCGTCATTCCTTACATAACCTTCGGCTTCCAGTTTCACATTGAGCAAAGAACCGACGGCAGCCGAATCAAACTGGGTTTGTTCGTCATAGTGGATCACTTGGCCGGCCAATACGAATGTCCGGTTTATCTCATCATGGGAAGAGACATAGCCTTCAAATTCAAATTCCGATCCCGCCTCAATTGTGGACAATGCTATGACGTCCACGGAATCCGCCGGCCATTGCAGAATAGTGTTTGCCCCCATTGTAATATCTTGAGTGCTTTGCACCTTAACCCACTGCCCCTGTTGCAACAAAACATTGGCGTTGGCATAGACGACGCTTAGATCGGCAATTTGAAATCCGGACTCAGCCACAGAGGACACCATACCGCGCAAGGACATATTCTGCCCCGTCCATTGTGCACTTTCCACTTTGATATAAGTAGCCTGAATTGTCTCCCCCACTGTGCGATAACCGCTCACCTCAATCAGCGCATCAGCGGCGATTTGAGCGGGATCGACCCAATCGGAAACACCAGTGGGATTGTAAAATTGGGTATGAGTACCATACACAACCGTCTGCCCCATCACTTGCAGTTGGGTGCCGTTATTACTTTGCACCTTACCCTTAATTTCGCTTTCATAAGCCACATGGGTGGCGCTGCCATTGGTAAAGTTATGCTTGGAACCACTCACCGTCACAACCATACCCACGGCCAGCTCGCTTTCTGCCCCAGCACCGCCATCCACACTCACTGTGGTATCTGCGGTTTCATAGCGAACACCATTTAAGTGGACACTGCCAAAGCCGGTTATAGCACCCACAGCAAATACTTTGCTTCTCAAACCCGTACCGGTTTCACCACCGCTGCAGGACAACAGTGTACCGACAACAAGGGCGATCCACAGAGGAGGGAATCTATTTAGTCTATTACTTACCTGATGGAGAATCATGGGGACTCCGATGAATCGTCTACGTCTTCTTCAAAAAAATACAAGCCCACACCGATGGCGCGACGTCCTTCACCACCGGCATCTGGATTGACATCCCGGTCTTTGGAAGCCATCCACTGATCGAACTCCTGGAGTAAAGCCTGGCCTTTTTGCGACAACATCTTGTGCGTTTGTTCGGCGGCCTCATCGGACAAATTGTCATAAAATACTTTGCGTTGAAACCTGGGTTGGTCCACACCATGAATATTTCTATCCATGGTATCGATTAGTCCGGAGACATCCTGGCCCAATAAGGCCAGTTTTTCCGCAGCACCGGTTTTGGGAATATATGCTGGAGCCAGCAAACGAATCATTCCATCCACTCGTTCTGCCACCCCTACTTGCAGTAACTCATCTAAAATAGCCCGGGGAGGCACATCGCCACTATAGTGCTTTACCAGGGAACTAAAACTGACGCCGCCGCCGGTTTCGTTTTCACTTTTAGATTCAAAGGCAAGCTCCGCCAATTCACCTGTTTCGGTATGATAGGTAGCGTCATGAACCCAGCCATAAACAACACGGGCCGCCCGGTTGTATCGCACCACCATATCTCTATTGTCAGTATCTTCAATTTGCAATACTCGTTGAATTTCCTTGCGCGACAAACCGGTGATAGTGGATATGCGAGACTTGGTTTGTTTCTTTCCGGACACACCAAATTCATTCAAGGCCACATCCACATAAGCCCGTTTGGCAATATCCGTAAAAGCGCCGTATGGCAC
Source organism: Gammaproteobacteria bacterium (assembly GCA_029882975.1). Classification (NCBI taxonomy): domain Bacteria; kingdom Pseudomonadati; phylum Pseudomonadota; class Gammaproteobacteria; species Gammaproteobacteria bacterium. Next base: position 176,581 of record JAOUJW010000004.1, on the reverse strand, counting down.
GCCATTACGCAGTAGAATACGCACTAAAGGACGCATCAGCTTGAAAATTGCAGCGAAAAGCGCCTGTTGTGAGTCTGAAGAACCTGCCATTTATACCCTAATTTGGGATATGCTTCCCAAAAACACGAAAGGTTGATTATAAAATGAATAATTCCGGCAGGTAAAGTAGAAAAAATCGGCAGTATTATGCCCTATCTTAGCTAAGTTGTTGCAATACTTTCAAAAATTTTAAATCCGGCAATATAGGTACCCGCAGCCGAACCCAAAGTACATAGAATAAATACCAATAGTACCCGCGTCACTCGATTTTTCCACCAACCCCGGAAGTGAGTTGTATCTTGGCGTAAGTGACTGAAATCCTGAACTTTTGGTTTTCGTAACCAAGTTTCCATGGCAGCGGTTACCATTCCGGCGCCGATTGTTGGGTTCAAGGAAGTGATCGGCGCAGCCACAAAAGCGCCAATTATCGTTAAGGGATGGGCCAGCGCAATTAACGCTCCGAGAGAACACAAAGCACCGTTGATCACTATCCAATACCATACCAGCTGCAAGCCTAAATCGGCGTTTCGGCTAAAACCCACCGCAAACCCGGCTATAATTAAGGCAACAATTGCCCAGGGAATAAATCGTGGCCAACGCTTGGGTTTGGGCAACTGGTCCAATCGCGCTATTTTTTGCTCCGGCCCCTCCTCATCCTGGCGCCATTTTTCAATATAGTTACCAATACCTTTCATATGCCCGGCACCCACAACCGCTAACATACGCCCGTACTCGCCGGTGAGGTCTTCCTGCTGGATGCGTGCGGCCATGTACTGATCCCGTTCATCCACCAAGGGCAGATAGATATTTTCAGCTTCTTCTGCAAACTGGGCAAATGTGGATTCCAGTATATCGCCTTCTTTCAAACGCTCGATTTCCTCTTCGGTCACTTTTTGACGTGACACGACGCTGCCCAATAATCCACTGGCAAGATTCATTTTCTGCCACCATGGCACATTACCGTACACTCTTTTTAACGTGGTGGTAATTTCTCGATCGATGAGCAAAACGGGTATTTTCAGTTCAGCGGCAATATCAATTGCCATACGCATTTCCGCACCCGGTTTTATACCGAATTCATCCGCCATGCGTTGTTGAAACGCACCCAAAGCCAGATTGGCAGTCACCATCAACGCTTTACCTTCTTTGATGACCTGAAACAAGTCCATCTTGGCTAACGCATCTGGATTAACGATGGAATTGTGACGACTGGGGCACAATTCCACTGCAACGCAATCGTATTGGCCCGTTTGCAGCATTTCCTTGACCTTATCAGCGCTGGCTTTGGAAATATGGGCAGTACCTAAAAGATCTACTTCAACATGGTTTAGCTTGAAATTTATCAGGGGTTCTTGTTCGCTATTTTGCATTATTGTTTCCGCTTTTACTTTTACCAACCACTTTGTAAATTACCAACTATTATAGCTGTTTGGCATATAATCGCTGATACAAGCCATTGCTTTTAATCAAGTGTTCATGCACACCTTCTTCTATGATGTGTCCATCCTCGAACACGTAAACCCGATCCGCTTGCTTAACCGCACTCAATCGATGGGCGATAATCAATGTGGTGCGCTGCTGCAAAAACCCAGCCAAGGCTTCATGCAAACGGGCTTCGGTCTCCGCATCCAACGCGGAAGTCGCTTCATCCAGTATGACAACTTTAGGCTGGGATAATACCATTCGGGCAATCGCCAAACGTTGCCTTTGACCGCCTGACAAGCGTACACCTTGACGTCCGATCAGCGTATCCAAACCGGCAGGCAAGGCGGCAATAGTATCATGTAATTGAGCCACTTCCAGTGCTCGGTTCAATTGAGTCTCCGTGTAGCTGCGTCCCATGCTCAGATTCATGCGTACTGTATCGTTAAACATGGCCGGATGTTGCAATACAGTGGCAACGTGTTCCCGCACGACGTCCAAACCAATTTGGGTCACAGGAATCCGGTCAAAACTCAAACAACCGCTTTGATGCGGATACAAACCCAACATCACCTGAACTAAAGTGGATTTACCACCGCCACTGGCTCCTACTAAGGCTACTTTTTCACCGGCTGCAATATTCAGATTCACATCTTTAAGCACCCATTCGGGACCTGCCTCAGGCCCCAGGTTTACCTCATCGCCGTGAGAGGTATAGGCGAAAGACAAATTCTCCACCTGTACCGATACCGTGGTTTTATTTCGAAAGGGATTGTGCACATGAGGGTAACGGGGTTCCTGCTTAAGAGCAGCCAGTTGATTGATACGAGTCAACGCCGCTTTAGCCGCATAAAAGGCATATTGCACGTTCAAAATATCCTGTACAGGACTCATCATGAACCACAAATACCCGAATACTGCCATCATTTCTCCAATACTTAAATCGGAGAATACAACCATCAGCATGGTGATGGCGCGAAAAATATCAAAACCAAATAAAAACACACCAAAAGAAAAACGGTTCGCCGCGTCGCTGCGCCAGGAATATGCAGCGGAGTGGGTTTTAATTTGTGCGGCTCGACGGATAACCTCGCCGATATAACTTTGTTCCCGATTGTTAGCCCGAATCTCCTGAATGGCATCCAGCGTTTCCGCTAATGCATGCTGAAACAGCTCAACGGCGATGTTTTCATTTTTTTTCAGGTGTTTGACTTTTTTCCCCAGTGTCACCGTGAAATAAATCACCAGAGGATTCATAAACAGAATAAACAATGCCAGTTGCCAGTGCATCCATAACAACACCACGCTGATTCCCAGCAAACTTAATACGGCAACCAGAGTCTTGCTGATACTCTCTCCCACAAATTGATCAATAGCATTAATATCGGTAACAAAATGCGAGGTAACGGCACCACTACCCAGGGTTTCGTAACGAGCCATGGAAATGAATTGCAGTTTTTCCAGTAACAAACGCCGAATCCGGTAGGTGATATCCTTTGCAATCAAGGCGAACTGCTTCAGCTGCCACACGATACAGATCAACATTCCCACACGCAAAAACAAAGTCAACGCCAGAGTCGCCAGTATAAACAAGGTAGGACCGTGCCATGCAGATGGAAACAATGGCCCCAACATGGCCAGCAAAGCCCCAGGTTCCTGCAACAGAACCTCATCCACCAAAAGTGGCATCAATAATGGAATGGGTACGCCTAAAACAACGGCCATTAATGCCACCCAATGAGCAACGATCAAGGCCCGTTTATGCTCCAAGGCAATAGCACCCAGCGAGGACCAAGTGAAAGTATCGGTTCCTGACATTAAAAGCCTACGTTTGACTCGATCTTATCCATTGACACTTCTTTATTGTGTTTTTCGATTACGGCTATAGGTAAACGCCTCTGGTGGAAAGACCGTAAAATAGCAAAATATTGAAATTGAAACCGGCTTGAAAACAATGGAATGATAAGCGTTATTGACCGCGTAAAAACAATTTATCCAGTTCACCCAGCTTCAGTTGAATCCAAGTCGGGCGACCGTGGTTACATTGTCCACTGCGTTCGGTGCGCTCCATGTCCCGCAACAAGGCATTCATCTCCTGCAAAGACAGTTTGCGATTAGCACGCACCGAGCCATGACAGGCAATGGTGGCCAATATGCTATTTAGATGCTCACGGATGCGGTCACTGCTGCCATAACGAGCGAAATCGGAAACCACATCCCGAACCAAGCCGGTCACATCCGAATCGCGCATCACACTGGGTATTTGCCGAATAACGACCGTCTCCTGTCCCATGGGCTCCACCAGAAATCCCAGATCGGTAAATACGGCAACGTTTTCCTGCACCAAACTGACTTCGCCTTTACTCAAGTTTACGGTGAGCGGCACCAACATAGGCTGAGAACGAATGCCATCCGCATCGTTTTCCAATCCTTGCTTGAGTCGCTCGTAGACAATCCGTTCATGGGCCGCATGCATGTCCACCAACACCAAACCGCTTTGGTTTTCTGCCAGAATATACACCCCATGCAGTTGCGCAATGGCGTAGCCTAAATAATGGCCGGAGGATTCCACCTCTTGGTCCTGCAACGTCACCTCATCATTCAGGGAAGCCTGTACCGCGCGGTTCAAACCTGCATACGCATCCAACTGTTCTTGCACGCTCAGTGCCATACTCTGTTGTCCCGCAGATCCAAAAGACGATTGTCCGCGGGATGGTTGCCCGCCTGGTTGCGATCTGAACTGCGATTGGGGTGGGAGCTGACTCAACTCCGGGATTGTTTCCCCATAGGCCCACACCCCGGCAGTGGTATTCGCTTCCGACGCTTGCACATCGCCCGGGCGCACCTCCGCTAAGGCTTGATGTAAAGCCCGAAAAATGAAATCGTGTACCAGACGGCTTTCACGAAAGCGTACTTCATGCTTGGTTGGATGCACGTTGACATCCACCAGCTTGGGATCCATTTCCAAATACAAAACAAAAGCCGGATGACGACCATGATACATCACGTCTTTATAAGCCTGTCGCACACCGTGACTCACCAGCTTGTCACGAATCATGCGGGAGTTGACATAAAAGTACTGCATATCCGCCTGACTGCGGGAAAACGTCGGCAAGCCGACCCAACCCCATAAGCGCAAGCCGGCACCGCTGAAATCCACTGTGATACTCTGTTCCACAAAGGCCGAACCGCAAATATCAGCAATGCGTTGACGCCGGGTTAAATCATTGTGGCAAGCCCGAATGCGGTGTACTTGTTTTTGATTGTGGATAACATTGAAATTGACATCAAAGCGGCTCAAGGCCACCCGCTTAATCACAGTGTCAATATGGTTAAATTCGGTTTTTTCCGTTTTTAGGAATTTTTTTCTGGCGGGCGTGTTATAGAAAAGATCCCGTACGGTAATGGTTGTACCAACCGGGTGAGCCGCCGGTTCCAACGGTGCCGCGATATCTCCGCCGTGCACCTGTAATTTGGCCGCATGGGTATCGGCATGAGTCCGAGAACTGATTTCCAAACGCGACACGGATGCAATACTGGGTAAGGCCTCTCCGCGAAAACCCAGGGAATTCACACCTTCCAAATCTTCAAAGCTGCGGATTTTACTGGTTGCATGACGGCTTAAAGCCAATTCCAGATCTGCAGCATGAATCCCTACACCGTTGTCGCGTATTCGCAGCAGCCGCATACCACCCTGCTCCAACTGAATCTCCAGAGTATCGGCACCGGCATCCAGGCTGTTTTCAATTAACTCCTTCACCACAGAAGCCGGTCGCTCCACCACCTCACCGGCGGCGATCTGGTTGGCCAATTGATTGGGGAGCAGCTCGATACGCGCCGCCTTGCTTTCAGACTCCAAAGTCGACGTAGACATTAGTTGCTATTGCTATTTTGATCGTTTAGTTGCAAATCCTGCAACAGTTGATCCGCCGGCTTCACAATACTGGACGGGCTCAGTTGCTGTAATATGGACTGGTACGGTTGGCGCCGCCCATACATTAATTTTACCAACGCAAAGCTCAAAGGATTAAGAAAAATCAGTGCCATCAGAAACAAAATGCTGGTGACGATTTCAAAAAAAAGAAATCCGGTCAAACCATGATCTATTAAGGTCGCGTAAGTGAAAAAATACAAAATCATCAACACTCCCATAGGGACTGCCGTAAAGATTTTTATATTATTTTGGACATTTTGTAGTTTTTGGATGGTTTCCAATGAATCCATAGTCTGCCTGCACTCCTTCACTTTACAACAATTCACAATGGGATCGCAGTCTACCTGTTTCAGGGGATTTTTTCATTAGCGACACGCCCCGTCCCCTGACAACACCACAGCAGCAACTATCTGTATGTTTATGTTTTATTTGACTTTTACACATTTAAAGTGAATCACCACCGGGTTCAGGGCACTTGAAAACTGATTTCGATCAAACATCGATACGGCTCAGGTGGTGTATAGTTAATAAATGCAAAAAGGCAATAGCCGCACAGAATGACTGCGAATACGCTCACCGCCACCTTTACGGCAATTGTTACCTTTACGGCAATTTCCGCGGTTATTGCTCTGTTACTGATCTTTTTCGCCCGGCGCTTTGCGGTACAAGAAGACCCACGCCTGGATCTGGTGGAGCAAACCTTGCCCAACTCCAATTGTGGCGCTTGTGGTTTTGCCGGTTGCCGCCAATTTGCCGAAGCACTGCTGCAACATAAAACGAACCCCGGGCAATGCAGCGTATCCGATGAGGAACAACGCCGGCAAGTTGCCGACATTCTGCAAGTCGGCATCGGTACAGTCAATCAACTCACTGCACGCTTGGCTTGTGCCGGCGGCAACAATGTAGCCCGCTTTCATGCCCACTACTCCGGTCTTGCCACCTGTGAGGCTGCCGCTCAAGTGAATGGGGGAGCCAAAGTGTGTCAATGGGGCTGTCTGGGCCTTGGCGATTGCGAACGAGTTTGCGATTTTGACGCCATTCACATGAGCCCGCACTCCCTACCCCTGGTACGGGAAGACCTGTGTACCGGTTGTGGCGACTGTGTCGATATTTGTCCTAAAGATTTATTTACCATCCATCCTGTGGAGCACCGTCTATGGGTAGCCTGCAATAACCCGGTTTTTGGTGATGAGTTACTCAGTTATTGTGAAGTTGCCTGCACCGCGTGCGGTCGTTGTGAGAAGGATGCACCTGATCTCATTACTATACAAAACAATCTACCGGTAATAGATTACACCAAGAATCACCGCAACCAGGCTCCCATACAACGTTGTCCCACGGGTGCCATTCTGTGGATAGGGGCAGACGGCAGGTGTGAATACGGCAAGCAGTCGGTAAAAGTGCTGCGCAACAGCTCCTTGCAACCTTTAAACAGTTAAGGAAGTGAGACTCGCAATGAATGATCAGGCAAAAACCACCCCATCCAAGATTAAGAAAATGCCTTTACCACTTTACCCCGGAACTCGGGCCGCCATGGATGGAAACAGTGCCGCTATTCATTGCGAACGCGAATCCTCAGACGCTGCCGGCGCCTATCCCATTACTCCGTCCACCCAAATGGGTGAATACTGGGCCGAAGCTGCAGCCAACGGACATATTAATATTTCAGGACGGCCTCTCATTTTTATCGAACCCGAGGGCGAACACGCTGCAGCCGCTGTCACCGCAGGTTTGTCCATGACCGGTTTACGCGCCGCAAATTTTTCCTCCGGTCAGGGCGTGGCCTATATGCACGAATCTTTGTATGCCGCCGTTGGGAAACGTCTGACCTATGTGCTGAACATGGGCAGCCGCGCCATGACCAAAGCCTCCTTAAACGTACATGCAGGTCACGACGATTACCACTGCGTGGATGACACCGGTTTTTTTCAACTATTCGCTAAAAATGCTCAACACGTGGCGGACTTGAATATTTGCGCACACCGCATTGCAGAACTGGCACTGAACCCAGGCATCATCGCTCAAGACGGTTTTCTAACCACTCATCTTATCGAGTCCATGTTGGCACCGGAACGTGAACTGATCCAAACCTTTTTAGGTAAACCGGAAGACATCATAGAAACACCGACGCCGGCACAACGCATATTATATGGCGACACACGTCGGCGAATCCCTGAGCTTTGGGATATAGACAATCCAATCATGTCCGGCGTGGTTCAAAATCAAGACAGCTATATGCAAACCGTCGCCGCACAACGTCCCTTTTTCTTTGACCATATTGCCACTTTTACGGATCAGGTATTCGAAGAGTTTTATCAACTCACCCAGCGTCGCTATGAACGGGTGATGTCTTACCGATGCAAGGATGCAGAGTATGTCATACTGGGTCAAGGCAGCATTATCCCCAGTGCCGAAGTGGTGAGCGACTACTTGCGCAAACAAAGGAATTTAAAAGTCGGGGTAGTGAATATGCTCATGTTCCGCCCTTTCCCCGCAGACCTCATCAGCAAAATACTTAAAGGAAAAAAAGGCGTAGTCGTTATGGAGCGCCTGGATCAACCTTTGGCCGGTGACCCGCCTTTGCTACGGGAAATACGCGCCACTATTAATAAATCCGTAGAAAACCATCTTAGCCCTAACAAACATAATAAACCGTTTCCTGAGCTGCAATCTTACACCCAGGATGATATCCCGCTGTTGTATTCCGCCTGTTTTGGACTGGGCAGTCGTGATTTACAGGCCGAAGGTATCATCGGTGCAGTGGAAAACATGTTAGATGACGGTCATCATAAAAAGCAATTCTACCTGGGCATAGACTTTATTCATGAACAAGCTCTGACACCAACCCAAGAAGTTTTCCAACAGACGTTGGCCGAAGCCTATCCACATATCGGCGAGTTAGCGGTTCACGGCAGCGAAAACCCCAACCTCATGCCGAAAGACAGTATCACCATACGATTTCATTCAATCGGCGGATGGGGCGCAATGACCACCGGAAAAAACTTAGCCATGACTTTGTTTGAACTGCTTAACTATCACATCAAGGCTAATCCCAAGTACGGTTCGGAAAAGAAAGGCCAACCAACCACCTATTACCTGAGCGCCGCTCCCGAACCCATTCGCATGAATTGCGAATACGTGTATGTGGACACGGTCATATCGCCCGATCCCAATGTATTCCACCATACCGATGCTCTGGCGGGCTTAAAAACCGGTGGTGTATTCATTATACAAAGCGAACTGACAGCACCGGAACACGTCTGGGCCGCATTTCCTGAAAAATATCGCTTAGCCATACGTGAGCGAAACATTCAGGTGTATTTCCTCGATGCATTCAAAATTGCGCGCGAGGAAGCGACCGATGCCGAATTACAAATGCGCATGCAGGGTACCGCATTCCAGGGAGCTTTTTTTGCGGCTACAGACCTAATGCAGAAAAATAGACTCAACGAAATCACTCTGCTCAGTGCGATTCAACAACAACTGCAGCACAAGTTCGGGACCAAGGGCGCCCGAGTGGTGGAAGACAATGTGCGAGTGGTCAAACGCGGTTTCGATCAACTCCAACGTATACCGGATAAAATTATTCAGGACCCGGTTTCATCTCAAGCCTGCCCTTCGGAACCGGCTATCCCGATCATGGTGAAACTCGTTCCACAATCTCAAGCCCCGGTGGCCAGCTTGCACCGATTTTGGGAGCAAAATGGTAATTTTTATGCCCGGGGTTTGGCAGGGCAAAACCTAGCCGACCCCTTTATAGGATTGGGCACACTCCCCGCTCTCTCCGCGCTATTTCGCGATATGAGTTCGATTCGATTTGAGCATCCACAGTGGATCGCAGAAAACTGCACCGGCTGTGGTGATTGCTACACGGTATGCCCCGATACGGCTATCCCCGGTTTAGTCAACGACATTAACCAGGTTTTTGACACGCTATTGCAACGAATTCGCAGTTCCGGACACAAACTTAACTTTTTACCCAAGGCCCTGCGCAGTTTGGAGCATGAGGTACGAACAGCGTTTATTAACTCAGAGGATAAAATCAACACCAATTCACTAATGACGGCAGTGCTCACCGAAGGGCTGGAACAACAACAGCTGGAGGAAAACGATAAAGCACAACTGCGCCGGGAATTTTCCCTGTTTAAACAGGAACTGGGCAGTTTCTCCTTTGCCATAACCCGCCCTTACTTCACCGTACCCGAACGCAAATCCAATGGTAGTGGTGGTTTATTCAGTCTGGTGATTAATCCTTACAGCTGCAAAGGTTGCCGTGAATGCATAGAGGTCTGTAACGATGAGGCTTTAATCAGCATCCCGCAATCCCCGGATAGCCTGACTCGGTTGCGTAGACACTGGTCACTTTGGTTGGATCTGCCCAATACACCACCTCACTATATCCGAGTAGAGAATCTGGAACAGCGCATCGGCGCCCTACACAGTATCCTGCTGAATAAAAATGCCTATCTGGCATTTAGCAGCGGTGATGGTGCCTGCATGGGTTGCGGTGAAAAAACCGTGATTCGATTGTTTACCGCGACCGTAGAAACTTTGATGCAACAACGCGTTGCCCGGCATGTTGAAGCGTTATCGCAATTGATCGACGAACTACAAAAACACATAGAAACCCGCTTGGTCGCTACCATGAACGTGGGAGACACGAATACCTTAAGACGTATTCTGCATTCTCTGGGGGACAATGAACTTACCCTGGGTACGATTGCCACGAAGCTGGATAGCGTAAAGGACACACAACCTATAGATCACGATTGGTTGGAACGGGTATTGAAACTGTTGGAACAGCTTAAACATTTGCGCTGGCTTTATACGCAGGGCCCCAGCGGACGCGGCCGCAGCAGCATGGGGGCAATAAACGCCACAGGTTGTTCGTCGGTATGGGGCAGCACCTACCCTTATAACCCTTATCCGTTCCCCTGGTCGAATCATTTGTTTCAGGACAGCCCATCTATGGCCATGGGAATATTTGAAGGTCATATGGCCAAAATGGCCGAAGGCTTTAAGGTCATACGCAAAGTGCACCTGGAACTTACAGACCAATACGATCCCCGTGAGCACGACGTATTTTTTCAGAGTTTCGACTGGCATCAGTTCAGCGACACGGAACTGGCTTTGTGCCCTCCCGTCGTCGCCATTGGAGGCGATGGTGCGATGTACGATATTGGTTTTCAAAACCTGTCACGCATGTTAATGGCGGGCAAACCCATCAAGGTCCTGATTCTGGACACGCAGGTGTATTCCAACACAGGAGGACAAGCTTGCACTTCCGGATTTACGGGGCAGATCTCCGATATGGCACCATTTGGTAGTGCGCACAAGGGCAAAGAGGAAATCCGCAAAGAAATGGGCCTATTGGCCATCGCCCATCGCACCAGCTATGTGATGCAAAGCACCATAGCCTATGCCAACCATATGATAGAAGGCTTTGTGGAGGGTTTGTTAAGTAAACGTCCTGCTGTTTTTAATTGCTTTACCTCCTGCCAGCCGGAACACGGAATAGGTGATGATATGAGTCATCATCAGGCTAAGTTGGCTGTAGAATCCAGGGCCTACCCACTGTTCCATTACAATCCCGACGATGGCGACACTATAAAAGAATGCCTGCATCTGAACTCCAACCCGGCAATTCACCATGCCTGGCCCACTTACAAACTGCATTATGATCACAACGGTATTAAAGAAGTCATGGAACTGCCTTTTACCTTTGCAGATTACGCCCTAACGGAAACCCGCTTTCGTAAACACTTTCGAACAGCACCGCCGGACACCTGGCATGAAGATATGATACCCGTAGCAGACTATCTGCAACTGCAACCGGAGCAACGATCACAACGCTATCCGTATGTGTGGACTTTGAATCCCAATGCCCCTCAATCTCAACCAGGGCGCTTGATGGTAGACGAATCCATGATCGCCGCCTGCGAGGACCGGCAGCGATTTTGGACACTACTACAATCACTGAGCGGAGAAGGTCAGCCTCAAACCAGCACTGCCGACCTGGAACACGCCATACGCCGGCAAATTTTGTCCCAAGTGAGCAACGGACTGATGAAACTCATGGGGGGGGACGGACTCCTGCTTGACTCCGCAGCAACCACGACACTTAATCCTGATGCTCTAAATCCCGAGACTGAAGCAACACCATCAAGTCAATACATCGCTCCCTGGATTGAATCGGAGGAATGCACCGCCTGCGACGAGTGCACTCAACTCAATCCGGCCATGTTTGAGTACAACGATAAGAAGCAGGCTATTATTAAAAACCCAAATGCCGGTCCCTACAGCGACTTGGTGCAGGCTGCTGAACGCTGTACTGCACAAGTAATTCACCCCGGCTATCCACGAGAAGACGCGGGTAAGGATATGGACAAATGGATCGCCCGAGGCACTAAATATAATTAGCAACTCATGGCCAATAACACTATCCACATCAAACAGCAGACAGACACCATAGTGCGACGCAGTTCGTTTAGGGGTTTGCATCTGGACGACGCCAAACTAACGGCACATTTAAGCATAAAGCGCCTCGCCTTTGCGCCTTTGTTAATACTGCCACTGCGACAACATATTGGCAAACCCTCCATTGCAGTCGTTAAAACCGATGAGGAGGTGAGCCGCGGACAGCTGCTGGCTCGGGCCGATGGCTTTTTATCCACGTGTTTGCACGCCCCGGTTTCAGGAGTCGTGAAAAAATTCGACTGGGTCCCCAGTGCTGCAGGAATGACACCGGGCATGTACTTACAAGCCACTCCCGGCGCCACTCAAGAGGTAATACCCGGCACACCGTGCCATCTGGACACCGCCGGCGCCGAGGACATTATTCAAGCCATACAAAACGCAGGAATTGTCGGCTTGGGTGGCGCAGCCTTTCCCACCCACGCAAAACTCAAACCTCCAGAGGGAAAAGTGGTGGACACCTTGGTGGTCAATGGCGCTGAATGTGAACCCTATTTAACTACGGACCATAGAGTCATGCTGGAACAAACCGATGACATTGTTAACGGTATACTCTATTGCCTTAAAGCCAGCGGTGCCCGGCAGGCCATGATCGGAATCGAAAGCAACAAAACAGATGCCGCGAAATCCTTGAACCAAACGCTATCCCGGCGTAATTTACATGCCCGCATTTCGGTGCATCTATTACCGGTTAAATACCCACAAGGCGCGGACAAATTGCTGATCCACTCCCTGTTACAACGAACCGTACCTTCCGGTGGTCATGCTTATGACATCGGTGCTGTGACGGTCAATGTAGCCACTGCGGCGGAAATTGGCCATCTACTGCCCTTAGGCCAGGGTATCCAGGAGCGCGTTATCACCGTCTCCGGGCCCGCTGTACTCAAGCCAGGTAACTATCGCATCACCATCGGTACCCCGCTACGTTTTATCCTGGAAACCTTGGGGGTTAAAGACAGCCTCAGCCGGGTTTTTCTGGGTGGCCCCATGATGGGCAAAGCGGTAGCCGGCCTGGACATACCGATTACTAAAGGCGTCTCCTCTGTGCTTGCCTTCGACGCTGAGCATGTGAAAGATCAACGCAAGGTCTATCCGTGTATACACTGTGGCCATTGCGTCGAGGTTTGCCCCATGGGATTGAACCCCTCCCAGTTGGGTTTACAAGCCAAGCAGCAGGCTTATCAAGACATGGCAGCCTATCATCTCACGGACTGTTTTGAGTGTGGTGCCTGTGCGTATGTGTGTCCGTCCCATATTCCCCTAACGCAGTACTTTCGCGTAGCCAAAGCGGCTCTTACAAAACTAAATCGCAAAGCGAAACCGCAAACCCCGGCATCGGGGGAACTATGAAGCCCATAAAAACCTCACTGCACATTGACACCTCCCCCCATATATTCAGCGACACGAGTGTACCCAAGATTATGCGCCATGTGGTGTATGCCCTGATTCCAATGGTCGGTTTTGCATTCTATTGCTATGGCTGGTCTGCGCTTCTCATCATTGGTGTTTGCGTTATAAGTTGTTTGTTAACCGAACACTGGTTGTCAAAACGTATGGCGTTACCGTCCGGCATCGGCGATGGGTCGGCAGTGATTACCGGCTTACTGTTAGGCCTGACCTTACCACCCGCCCTGCCCTTATGGATGGCTGCACTGGGAGGTATAGTCAGCATCGGCCTGGGAAAAATGTTGTTCGGTGGATTGGGTTGTAATGTGTTTAACCCCGCATTAGTGGGTCGCGCTTTTCTGCAGGCAGCTTTTCCTTCCTCATTGACCACATTCAGTCCACCTTTTTCCCCGGATCGGTTCCATAGCATTGCGGATTCTGTTTTGACGCCTCCACTCCTATCTCCAAGCTATGACAGCCTCAGCAGCGCCACTCCGTTGAGCGCTTTCAAGTTTGGCGGCCAATCCAGTGAACTGAACTCCTTATTCCTGGGAACAAGCAACGGTTCTTTGGGGGAAACCAGTGCTGCTCTGATTCTGATGTGTGGCTTGTACTTGATATTTAGAAATTTTATGAACTGGCGCATCCCGGCCGGCATATTCATAGCCGTCTTTGCTCTCAGCAGCCTGTTTCACTGGCTGCAACCCCAACAATTCGCAGGACCGTGGTTTATGCTGTGCTCCGGCGGCTTAATGCTGGGGGCTTTGTTCATGGCCACAGATATGGTTGCATCACCCTTAAGTCATCGCGCCTGTTTTGTTTATGGCGTTCTCATAGGAGCCTTGGTGGTCGTTATACGCTACTGGTCCGGCCTGCCGGAAGGTGTCATGTACGCTATATTATTCTGCAATGCTCTTTCCCCCCACATCGATCGCTTATTACAACCCAAACCGTTTTCGGGGCAATCGCCATGAGTCAATCCCAGATTGTCCAACTGCAAACAAACCAGACACCCCAAACACCGGGCATCATGTTCCTTACCCTGACATTAATGGGCCTTATCTGCGCCGCTCTCTTGGCGGTTGTATATATGAGCAGTGCACCAACCATTGAAAAAAACCAACAACAACTGCTGCAACAATCGATTCAGGAATTGTTTCCCCACAGCACCAGGTTTCGGGCGTTACAAATGGACGCCTCCGGAAAACTGACTCTGCTGGAAAAGCGCATCACGCAGGCACATTTTTACGAAGTACTCGACCGGCATGACATTTTGCTCGGTTATTCAGTGCGAGCCTCGGGAATGGGTTACCAGGATAATATTGCTCTACTCTACGCTTACCGTCCACAAACCCAGATCATTTCTGGCTACGAGATACTTAGCAGCCGTGAGACACCTGGACTGGGCACTAAAATCGAAACCGATCAGCATTTTAAAGCGCAGTTCGACGCCTTACCGGTTCCCCTTACCGATAATCGACAACAACTGCGTAAAATCATCACCCTGGCCAAAAAAGGTAAGAAACCAACAAGCGGTGAGCTGGACAGCATTACCGGGGCCACCATTTCCTCTCGCAGTTTGATCCAGACGGTATCCAAAAGCTCTGCTCTTTGGGTTCCCCGGCTGCACCAACTTGCGACAGGACGCAATGCGCCAACACCAACCAATCCCGTGGAAAGAGTCCCATGAGTACCGCGCATCCAAACCAAACCAACCTGTTCCTTCAGGGTCTATGGCAACAAAACCCGGTTTTTGTACAGGCCCTGGGAATGTGCCCCACGCTGGCGGTAACCAACACAGCACTTAACAGCCTGGCCATGGGTTTATCGAGCGCCTTTGTGCTGATAATGTCGGCCTTGTTCGTATCCACTTTGAGAAATCTAATTCCCCGTCAAGTGAGAATTGCTTGCTATATCTTAATTATCGCTACCTTCGTTACCATGGTGGACTATGGGCTGCAAGTTATCGACCTCAAATTACATAAAGCCTTAGGCGCTTTTGTTCCTCTCATTGTAGTGAACTGCCTTATATTGGGCAGAGCCGAATCTTTTTCGTCGCGTAACCCCCTTTGGCCCTCACTGGTAGACGCAGCGGGAATGGGACTGGGGTTTTGTCTGGCATTATTGTGCTTGGGTGGCGTGCGAGAGTTGCTTGGAAGCGGTGCTTTATTTGGTATACCTATCCTGCCTGAAAATTTTGAACCCTGGGTAGTCATGGTTCTTCCCAGTGGTGGATTTCTGGTCTTAGGATTCTGGGTACTTATATTCGATGTCCTACGCAGCCCAAGACCGCTTCAACATCAACATCAACATCAACATCAACATCAACAACAGGAACATGACCATCATGCTTGATGAAGCCTATTGGCAAATCTTTCTTAACGCGGCATTGGTAAACAATTTTGTTCTGGCCTATTTTCTTGGCATCTGCCCTTTCCTTGGAGTTTCCGGTAACTTGGGCACAGCGACTCGTATGGGCATTTCTGTCACGCTGATCATGTTAATCAGTTCCGTATGTGCTTACTCTATGCATGCTTTACTGATTTTGATACAGGCGCCCTACTTGGAATTACTGTCGTTTATTCTGGTGATTGCCTCAACAGTACAAATGTTGGAAATCATGTTAAAGAAAGTGAACCCCGTGCTATTTCGTACTTTGGGAATTTTCTTACCACTAATTACGACCAATTGTGCCATATTGGGCTTAGCACTGTTTCAAACCAACAAGGGTTACCAATTGATGCAGTGTATTGTCTATGCCCTGGGTGCCGGCGTCGGTTTCACTCTGGCATTGGTGCTGATGGCAGGTCTACGAGTTAAGCTATCTTTGTCAACCACTTCGGAGTTGGCCCGAGGTACCGCCGCTACGCTATTCTTGGCAGGCATCCTATCTTTGACGTTTATGGGTTTTTCCGGTCTGGGAGCACCTTAAGCCGGATCCACAGGAGAAGAACTATGCGACTCAGCGACTATGACACCAGTAAGCGCTACCAGGCAACAGTATGCAGCAGCAAGCGCTTGACCCCTACAGACAGCGACGACGAAGTCAAAGAAATTGCACTAAGTGTCACTGATTACACGCCAAAAAGAATCGAGGCCTGTATCGGCGTGGTGGTTCCGGGACCGCATGATTACGGTCATAAAACCCACTTCAGACTATACACTTTGGCAGACGTGCCGGTTCAGCACGGGAACAACACCCAGATCACCATCGTAGTAAAACGTTGTAATAATGTAGACCCCTACAGCGGTGAGAGCTACCGAGGCATAGCTTCCAACTATTTGTGCGACTTAAAGGTCAACGAAGCAATCACCATTACCGGCCCTTACTCCATTCCTTTTGCTATTCCCGATGACAAATCGGCCAATATACTCATGATCGGCATGGGTACCGGCATCGCCCCCTTTCGTGCATTCGTCAAACATATTTATAAAGAACTGGGAGGTTGGGAAGGTAAAGTGCGTTTATTTTACGGAGCCCGAACCGGACTGGAGTTATTGTATATGAACAAACACCATGATGATTTCAGCAACTACTATGATGAGGAAACCTTTCAAGCCTTCAGCAGTTTGTCGATCCGACCCCACTGGGACGAGGATGTTGCACTGACACAAGCCTTGGAATTGCAGGAACAGGAAGTATGGGATTTGATCTGTTGCCACAATACCTACGTTTATGTGGCAGGACATAATCGCATAAACACTATGCTGGACAAAGCCTTTGCCGAAATGGCCGGTTCGCAAGACAAGTGGTATAGACGTAAAAAGGAACTTCAGGCCGGGCAACGATGGATGGAGCTATTGTATTAAATGTGGTTTCATTAGGTACCGTTGTATAAAGTACCATTGTATAAAGTACCATTGTATAAAGTACCATTGTATAAAGTACCATTGTATAAAGTACCGTTGTATTTAGCACAAAAGTATTAAACGCTTCACAATAGCAAATACACCGACACTGTTACGCGCTCGTATTGAGCAAAGGGACAAACATCGGAATAGTTTGCAAGGTCAAGCCATTATCCATTAGGATTGACGACTGGATAAGGAACCGTAAGCAAACAGATTGTGACGGCTTCGCGATCAATCGACTGGATGTAGAGGGGTAAACTATGAACGTTGTAATGAAGAGATTATTAATTTCGTTGGTCATCCTGGCACTGTGGCCTGCCGGCGTGTTAGCCGACATGCAACTGAACCGTATTGTTGTTTTCGGCGACAGCCTGTCGGACACAGGGAATTTGGCATCCGTAGTTGGTCCTTTTCCCAATCCACCTTATTACGGTAATCGGGTAAGCAACGGACCGGTGGCGGTGGAAGTCATGGCGCAAGTACTAAACCTGCCACTGCAAACTTCCTTACATTTGGTTGGTCCTGCGCAAGGCGATAACTATGCAGTGGTGCGCGCCATGGCCGGAACCACGGAGGCCATCGATCTGGCAACACAAACCACACTGTTTTTAGCCAACAATGGTGGCATTGCTCCGGCTGACGCCTTATATGTCGTGTTTCTGGGCGGCAATGACATTCGCAGTGCCCGCGACACCGACCCGGCAACCGCGCAACAAATACTCGAAGCCGCTGTTACCGGCATCGCTTCACAGCTTCGACAATTGTCCCAGGCCGGAGCCAAATACTGGCTGGTGGTTATGGGGCCGGATATCGGTGTCATACCGGAAACCCATTTGATCG
Source organism: Gammaproteobacteria bacterium (assembly GCA_029882975.1). Taxonomy (NCBI): domain Bacteria; kingdom Pseudomonadati; phylum Pseudomonadota; class Gammaproteobacteria; species Gammaproteobacteria bacterium. The sequence continues at coordinate 158,634 of JAOUJW010000004.1, read as the reverse complement.
CCGCTGCCACCGGGTCGGCGGACCTCCCTGAGATGACCACTCAGCTTTCCAAGCAATTCAATCGCTTACTCAAGCGACAATTGAAATCGGTCAAAAAAGATATGAAAGTGAAAATCAAGAAATTTCCGGTGGCGAAGGCACTGGCTGACATTGTTAGCAAGGCTGAGGAGCTGGGATTTACCAATACCAAGGGATTTTGTTTTAGTTCTCAACAAGGCACCTTTACACCCGATTGCAACTATGGTTTAAATTTTGACCAGTATATTTATTTTGATGAAGTACACCCCACCGCCCGGGTACACCACCTGGTAGGCAAAGCCATGAGCGAGAAAGTGGAGGATTGGTTCGAATCGGACGACTAGACTGGACACACGAACCCACCAGGGCCTCGCCCTGGTGGGTTCTAGGTCAAAGTTCCGGTTGATTTATAATATAGTTTTTACAATAATGTCAGTAATAACCGTCGCGCGTTTGGTCGGTTATATCTAAACTAAAGATTCTAAGGGATTATTGATTAGGGTCCGAAATAGAATCTGAAGCTTTCCCCGGAATTTTTCTGCATTATCCGATGTGCTTATTGGCGACAGTTCATGCGCTGGCGTCGGATTGGATATAGGGCAAATGCTGTTTTCATGTATTGATGCAGTTCCCCTATAATGTAACACAGGAACCATAACCGGAAGCCCTGGCAACCCAGACAACCCTAACTGTTAACTGACAACCATGAACCACACCGAAGCGCTAAGACCGGATTTGTATATGGGAGCCGCACACTCGCAATGGCTACAATCCCATGACCGTGTTTAAGCAAAACAAAGGTCAGTTACTTCCTAGATTTTTAGATATTCTCAACACCTTTGGCGCCATTGGTCTTTTTTTGTTCAGCATGAACAACAGCAATGCCGCGGAACCCATTGTATTAAAAGCTGCCGTACCGCAGGAATTTGCACCACAATATATAACGGACGCAAACGGCAACCCGGATGGCTTTGCCATAGAAACCATGAACCACATCGCCTTGAAAGGCGGATTCACAGTCCAATATCAAGTTTACGACAATTGGCCGGACACCTTTGCCGCATTACGCAATGGCTCTGTCGACCTGATACCCAATTTGGGGATTTCTGAAAAACGTAAAATCGACTTCGCTTATACCCGCCCCGTGGAAGCCACACCCATATCCATATTTGTCAGAAACTCCAGTCAGGACATCCAAAGCCTGTCCGATTTAAACAACAGAAAAACAGCAACCGTCAAAGGCAATATCGCGATAGATATTCTGAAAAAATCGGGAACCCAAGTAGTGATCAGCGCCACAGTTGAGGATGCCTTGTTTGCTTTATTATCAAACAAAGTGGATGCCGTGGTCTATCCCAAACCTTGGCTGCAGCACATTGCCGAAAAAGCCGGGTTAGAACATCGCATTAAAGTAGTTGGTCCTACCCTGGCTGAAGTCGTACGGGCAATCGCCGTGAACAAGGACAATACTCGGCTATTGAACCAAATCAACACCATACTGGCTGCATTTGTTGATAGTGAGGATTACAAAACCATTTATAGTCGTTGGTTCGCCAAACCCACTCCCTATTGGACTGTGCTACGGGTCGCATCCACCATGGCGACTGTATTTCTTGCTATTCTCCTTACCTTTGCCATTTGGTACTACCGCTCCTTGTGGAAATTGAACCACAGTCTGCGCGAAAGCATCGATAAACAAGAGTTAGTCACCGACGCTCTGAGAAAAAGTGAACAACGGCTGTCAGAATCTCAACGAATGGCCCATCTTGGACATTGGGATCTGGATATAAAAAGCAACCGACTGCATTGGTCTGATGAGATTTACCGAATTTTCGGACAAACGCCAGAGGAATTTCCCGCTACTTATGACGCTTTTTTGGAAACCATACATCCCGATGATCGGGAAATGGTGAATCAGGCGTATATCGATTCTCTGATAAACAAAACACCCTACAGCATCACTCACCGACTCAAGCTCGCAAGCGGTGAAATCAAGTATGTCACCGAACAATGCGAAACATCGTTTACCAAGGACGGTGATCCTACTCGTTCGATGGGTACCGTACAGGACGTTACTCGCCAAACACTGATTGAAAATGAACTGAAACAACACAAAGAACATTTACAGGAATTAGTCCAGTCCCGAACCCGGGAATTGGAACAGGCTCGTAACGCCGCCTTGGACGCCACCAAGGCCAAATCAGAATTCCTGGCCAATATGAGCCATGAACTGCGCACACCGCTCAATGCCATAATCGGTTTCAGTGGAATCGTCCGTGACGGTATGGCCGGCGAAGTTAATGAAGAACAAGCTCGTCAACTAAGCCTGGTTTACGACAGTGCCAAACACCTGTTGGATCTGATTAACGAGATATTGGATCTCTCCAAAATCGAAGCCGGTAAAGCAGAACTGTTTCGGGAGCACTTTTATATTGCGCCCGTCCTGGAAGAACTGGGTCAATTAATGCAGCAACAAGCGATGGAAAAGCAATTAACCCTTTCCATTGATATCAAGACCGATATTGAGCTGCATACTGATCGCGCTAAATTGCGGCAGATCTTGCTCAATTTGTTGAGTAATGCCATTAAATTTACCCATACCGGCGGCGTCACGTTAAGCTGCTCCAGAGACAAAAACAACTGTATCATTAATGTCGTTGACACCGGCATTGGGATTCCTGAAGAACAACGCGCCACTATTTTTGAAGCTTTCAAACAAGTTGACAACAGTGATACCCGAATCCATACCGGTACCGGCTTAGGGTTGGCCATTTGTCAATCTTTCATCAACATGATGGGAGGGGACATTTCCCTGCAAAGTGAAATCAACAAAGGCAGTCGATTTGTTATACGTCTACCGATAAAGACGCAATATAGCCAAACCAGGGAAACAGGAATTGATGTAAAAGTACCGAAAAACGGTCGTGGGAAAACGGTCCTGGTTGTGGACGATCAGGCAGAGGCCCGGGAGTTGCTCCAAACTTACTTACTCAATCAGGGTTATAGTGTAATCTGTTGCAATAACGGAAATGACGCCACAGAAATTGCCCGGGATCAACAACTGTTTGCCATCACTTTGGATTTAATGATGCCGGAAATCGACGGGTTGAGCATATTGAGCCTATTAAAAGCGAATCCGGCCACACAACACATTCCCGTACTGGTCATATCCGTTCTGGATCGGCAGCATCTGGGTTTATCTTTAGGGGCTGCAGATTATCTGCAAAAACCCATAAAAGAAAACGATCTTGCCGCCTGCTTGAAAAAGCTGGAAGGTACAGGTAAGCGAATATTGCTGGTAGAAGATCACGCCATAGAAACGAGTTTGATCCGCAAGGAACTGGAACTCCATAACTACCATTGTATTCACGTTAAAGACGGGCCTGGCACTTTACAAAGTATTGAAACCCTGCAACCTGACCTTATTCTAATGGACTTGATGTTACCTGAAACGAACGGCTTTGAATTAATGCAACGAATTAAAAATAACGTCGGCGACAATATCCCCATTATCGTCATTGCGGCTCAAGAACCTAGCGACCCAGAGAGGAAAATGTTGATCCAGGGTGCGCGGCTGGTTCTCACAAAAGGCAGATTTGATTTTAAAGTCATGCTGACTCGGATAAAGCAAATCCTTCAGGAGTCTAAAACCATAGAGGAAGTCCATGAGTAAAATACTAATCACTGATGACAATGCCCAAAATTTGTATCTGGCGCGATTTTTATTGGAGCAGCGCCGCCATCAAATTGACGAAGCTCATAATGGCCAGGAAGCTGTTGAGGCTGCGAAAAACAAGCGATTCGACTTAATCATTATGGACATCCAAATGCCCGTACTCAATGGTCTGGAAGCCACCAAATTAATTAAACAAATGGACTCCCCTCCTCCGGTTATCGCCCTTACCGCAAAAGCAATGACCGGAGACCCGGAGAAAATTCTTTCCGCCGGTTGTGACGGCTACATCGCCAAACCGCTGGACCCCAGAACGTTCGCCGAAAGTGTGGAAAGCTACTTAACAGAATTTACCGTTGAGATTGAAAAGGATTAAGGCTATTGCAGCGTGTGTGGAGCCTGAGACACAATCGCTGTTCCATCCAGCTCTTCTTTAGTTGCAGGTCGTATCCCCACCACATCCACTTGGAACTTCACGGTCTGTCCGGCGAATTGGTGATTGGCATCCACTGTGAGTTTACCATTTTCTATTTTTGTTACTACCAGATCCATCACTTCACCTTGTTCGTTTTCGAAGGATGGACGAGCACCCACGAAACGATATTCATGAGGTACGTTTTCCAGATCGTCAGTAAAACATAAATTGGGATTGTATTCGCCAAAACCTTCTGTGGGAGACAGTTCCACCTCTACCGTGTCACCCACGCATTTTTGATCCAGTGCATGCTCGATTTTTTCAAACATAGGATTTTCCACGCCATGGATATAATCGATCGGCAGATCGGATTGCTCCGCAAGCTCACCTTTTTCATTAAAAATTCTATAAGTTATTGACACTACAAGGTTTTTAGATACACGCGTTTCAGCCATAAAACAACCATCCCATCAACTACTTTGGAGAGTTCTAATTAAATCACGAGACCATGGCGATGTCCAAGGAGTCTGGTGATTTGACAGGAAAAATTTCATCAATAACTCCACCTGTCGCATGTCGGGTTACGCTGCGCTAAGCCAACCTACAATTCTTGCAGGCCGGCAGGGATGGTAAGGTGGAATAGCCTGCGTAATCCACCAAGCAGGCCTAAACCTTAACTTCACCGGCACCGATAAGCCGTAAACTAGCGGGGTAAACCAACCTTGCCGCCCGTCGGGTTGTACCACATCAAGCAAACTCCCGTATCTACAATCCAGCACACGTGATCAGGTATCTTTAACGCAGCGGAAACCGACATCGTTGTAGGCTTTGCTGGGATCAAAATTATAGCGATAGGCTGTGCGAAAATAATGCGGTATCACATAATGACCAATACCACCCCAACCACCGCCTCGCACGACTTTGTGTTTGCGACCGTAGTTAGGGCTTTGGTATTGCGCTCCCGGATAAGCTTCATACCAATCGGCGGTCCATTCCATGACATTACCGGCCATGTCGTAAACACCGTAGTAGGATTTACCCAGCTCAAAGGAACCGACTGCCGTCAGATCCTGCTCTCCCTGCCCGGCATTCAAATAATCCGGTTTCCATTCGTCACCCCAGGGATATTCCCTACCATCCGGTCCCCGTGCCGCTTTCTCCCATTCAGCCTCTGTAGGCAAGCGCTTGCCCAGGAAGCGGCAATAGTCGTTCGCCACTTGCCAGGTAACAATTCGCACGGGGGCTAAATCAGATTTCATGTGTAAGCGCTCATAAATGGTTTGCAATTGCGCCGGGTTAAATCGTCCGTCAGCACGTAAGAAAGCTTTGAAGTCCGCATTGCTCACTTCGTATTTATCAATGTAATAGGCTTTAAGATTAACCCTGCGACGTGGTTGCTCAGGTAAATACAGGGGCTCATTGAAGCCGAATTCTTCCGATTTACCGCTGGCATCCACCTCATCCGTACCCATAATGAATTCACCGGCACCGATATACACCATGTCCTGAACTTGCGTTGCTGTGATGGTTGCAGGTTTCACCGCTTGCTGTGTTGCCTCAACGGAAGATTTATCCGAACAAGCCACCGTGATTAGAATCAACACCATTCCCGGCAAATGTTTTAACATGAACACATCCTTATCTTCCTTAATTTGTTGCTTCACGCATCTTTAGCGCAACGAAAACCAAAGCTGTTATTCTTGGTTTTGGGATGAAAAAAACTGCGATTATAAACGGGCGCCGATATACCGCATTGGTAAAAAGAGCAATCCCACCAGGAGCCTCCTTTCAGCACCCGATAATTGCCTCCATAGTTCTCCGATTGACGCGTATTGCCCGGGTAAGCCTCATAGCGCGAAGCGGTCCATTCCCATACATTACCCGATGTATCGTATAAGCCAAAGGGACTCTTGCCACCATCAAAGGCACCCACAGGAGTTGTATCGCCCTGCAATCTTAAATTGGCCCAACGCACCGGCGAGTTGACCCGTTCTATACTAAACTCATCCCCCCAAGGATAGACGCGCCCATCGGTACCTCGTGCCGCCTTCTCCCACTCCTTATCGTCGGGTAACCGCTTGCCGGCCCATTCGCAATAAGCCTTAGCATCAAACCAGGAAACAAAAGTCACGGGATGATCCGCCTTACCCTCAGGATGTCGACTATTGACAAAATGCGAAGGGGGCGGCCGATGTGTAAAAGCCAGTGAATGCTCGTATTGCAAATTGGTAACTTCATACACATCAATGTAAAAACTTTTTACAAACAAGTGGTGCTGCGGTCCCTCGTCCGGTAAGCGTTCATTGGTACCGCGGATAAACTCCCCTTCCGGCACTAAAACCATCGCTCCGGGTTTCGGCCCGCGGAGAGTGCCGTTATAGTACATTTCCAGGTTCATGCCCGGACCACGCCCAAGCGCCTTGGGAAAGTTGGAATCAGACTGCGGAGTCTCCGGCTCGTGTTTTAAAGCCGCCAGTTTTCCGGTAACCCAACCGGTTTTATGGCACTGTACACAGGCAGTCTTCATCAGCTGTTTGAATGCCGGTGATTCGGTATTCCGGTGACAGGAAAAACAGGAAGCCGAACGCCGGTGATGCTCCTGTTTTAATACTTCCTGTTTTAATACTTCCTGTTTCTCCGCGGTTAAAGTCGATTTTTTCTTTTCCGGCTCGGTTAAAGACGGAGCACCACCCAGTGCCTCACCAACACCCATCAAGCCAATAAACGCCGGCGCCCACAACCATTGCAGATTAAAACAAGCTACATGGTTTGCTGCACATCGTCGCCCTGTACACTTTCGCTCTGTATGTTTACGCATCCTTGGCGCAACGAAAACCCACATCCTCACTTTCCAACTCCGGTTCAGAATACTGTCGTGTCGCCGCACGGAAGAAATAACTGATGGCATAGTGGCCCACACCACCGCCCCCGCCTCGGATCACACGGTTAATTTTGCCAAACAGTGGACTTTGATGGTCCGAACCCGGGTAAGGCTCATACCAATCTTCCACCCACTCCCACACGTTTCCCGACATATCGTATGCCCCGTAAGGAGAACGATTCTCCGGATAAGCTCCCACAGGCGCTATGCCGTTTTCCCAATTAGCGTCATCACCGGTATTGGTGATTTTCGGATCCCATTGATTTCCCCATGGATATTCCCGACCGTCCGTGCCTCTGGCGGCTTTTTCCCATTCCGCTTCCCGTGGTAAACGCGCACCGCGCCACTCGCAAAAGGCTTTGGCTTCAAACCAATTGACACCCCCCACCGGGTAGGTATCCAGCACTTTTTGTTGCTCCAGCATCGCGTTAAGCAACTGCGGTTTGTCCATTTTTCGCGTATCCATATCCAGTTTGAAATATTCTACGGCGATCTTACGCAACTTCTCCACATCCATACTCTTTAGCTTTTCTTCTGACAGGGCGTAACCGTTGTTGACCCAATGAAACGGCATCATACGTTTGCTGTTTAAGATAAAAAGCTTATACAGTTTATTGCTGACCTCATAACTGTCTATCTGAAACGCGGCGACCGACACCTTGCGTCGCGGCCGTTCGTCTCGGTATAAAGGATTGGGAAAACCGTAACGCTGCTGCACGCCTTCGGTATCTTCCTTCTCACTACCCATAACAAAATCACCGGCTGGAACACTCACCATGTCGACAGGCGGTAACACCCCGGCACTACTGTTGTTAGCCGATTGACTGCAAGCGCTGAGTAACACAAGCACCAGTGCTATCATTAAATAAACCTGATATGTCAAACTCTCCCCCTTATTGACGATTTGGTTCCGCTGTTATCGATTTATTGTTATGGCTTTATCGAGGTCGGTTTAGCGGGTGAACTATTTGTAGCAACATCACCGGCGCAACGAAAACCAAAACTGTCATTCTTGGTGCGAGTAGCAAAAAATGCCCGATTGAACACCGGCGCTGAAATTCCGCACTTATAAAAAGAACAATCAAACCAGGAACCGCCTTTTAAGGTTTTATAACGAGTTCCATAACTCTCCGATGCCACCTTATTGTTGGGATAGGCCTGATACCACGATGCAGTCCACTCCCAAACATTGCCCGTGGTATCATAAAGCCCATATGGACTTTTTCCATTTTCAAAGGCACCCACTGGTGTAGTATCACCAAAAGAACCAATCTGCTGCCAACGAATCGGAGTATTGGCTTTTTTTACATCAAACTCACCACCCCATGGAAACATACGCCCATCCGTACCTCTGGCGGCCTTTTCCCACTCCTGATCTGTGGGCAAACGTTTCTTGGCCCAGCGACAATAAGCATCGGCATCTTCCCAAGACACATAGGTCACGGGATGATCCGCCTTGCCCTCAGGAAACGTGCGATTACGAAAATGTGTGGGTGAACGCCGATGAGTGGCGTCATTGAACTGCTTATATTGCAGATTGGTCACTTCGTAGATATCAATATAGTAAGCGGGTAAATATACCTTATGCTGAGGCCCTTCATCCGGTAACCGATCATCCGTGCCCATGATAAATTCCCCGGCAGGAACCAGCACCATTTTATTGGGTTCCGACCCGATACGGCTGCCTTGATAATAAATGGGATAGCTCATGCCGGCTGTGGGTAATATTTTGTGTACAATGGATTTATCCGTTTCCTGACCGGGTTCGGCCAACAAGGCTTTGGTTCGCTTAGAGTCGTTTTCGGTCTTAACAGTTTTTTTTCCCTGGGATGAATTCCCGCTCGTCTTACCCTGAGTTAGTGCATCCGCCAACGTCTGACTTACTTTTTGCAAACGGGGTTCATGATCCGCTTTGCCATGGCATTGTTCACACTTTTCCATAGAACCCAGTTGTTGGATATGTTCACCTTTGACGTGACAAGCCGCGCATTGCCCCACTTGCAGATCCATTGTTGGGTTTATATCCGACACCGAGGCCGACTGTGCTTCACCGGGTGACGGTTGGAAAACCAGGCCGCCAAGCCCTAAGGCTGTACAGAACACCGCTTGCGCCAAAACTCTCTGTATACTTTGTCTAAACTGCATGAAACTCGAACCGTATTTTGTATATAGAGGCCATTCTACCATGAACCCAGGCTCGCTTCTGCCCGACTATTACGACGTAGACTTGGACTCCACGCTCCAATGCACGGACCACCCGGGTTCTTCTGCCGCCGCCAAGTAAGTTTCGTCCACTACACAATCACCAACGGCGACGAGTTCATTGTGGTGAAACAACAAAGGGATACGATCACGCAGCCAGGGCAAAACACCCTGTTCTTGAAACCAGTTTTTCAGGGAATGATGATGTCCGGCCTGCCGAAATCGTTCGCCGCCGGTTCGAAAGCGAACAATGAGATTTTCTGCATAGATTTGTTTTATACCGCAGCCAATACCTGCCTGTGCCTGCAAACAACCGGCACCGGGAAAGTCCAAGGCTTGTTGGCAATCCCATAAAACCGGCTGAGCACTAAATGGCATTAACGGAGCCATAATGTATACCGTGTCCCGGTACCGTCGTAGTTCTGCCCCTTTCCAATGCACCAGGGGTTTGGCATCCACACTGGCACGCAATAGGTTCTCCACTTCGTGTAACACCGCCTGATTCGGAACCGTAAGCCCGAGCGATCGAATCCAAAACCGCAACACATTGTGCAAGCGATGAGAACTGAGTCGGTTCAAGCTTTTGACGGACAAACCCTCACCCTGAGTGACTTGTTGCAAGTCGCTCTCCCCTTGTTCATCCAGGCAGCGAGACGCTTCCGCACACGAGGCGGCACTGCGGCTAAGGGTTTTTGCCATAGCAGGCCAGCGATTTTTCAACAAGGGTATGACCTGATGGCGTAAATAGTTGCGATCGAAGCCACAGTCTTCGTTGCTGCTGTCATCTACCCACCGCAGTTGATACTGTTGGGCGTAATCGAGAATTTGTTCCTGGCTCAACGATAACATTGGCCGCATGATCGTGTAGCCGGATTGCGTACCGGATTCCGGCATTGCAGCAAGACCACGAGGACCGGCACCTCGCATCAGTTGCAACAGTAAGGTTTCCGCCTGATCATCCTGATGATGCGCCGTCAGCAGACAATCATTTTTTTGCATCAAGGCATGAAACGCAGCGTAACGCACCTGTCGAGCTTTGGCTTCGGGGCTTTCACCTTGACCGGCTTTGGCATTGACCTGAACGATCTCACAAGGTACCTGTAACTGTGTGGCAACCTGGGTACAATGCTCTACCCAATGTTGTGCTTGCGGCATAAGATTGTGGTTCACATGCACAGCCCACAACTGTGCGCCGCGTAAATCCTCAATACGCGCCATACAATGCAACAGTACATGAGAATCCACACCACCGCTGAAGGCCACCCAGTAACGACGAACCGGTGGCTGGCGTTTTAGCATTTGCTGGACAGTATGGAGAACCGTGGACATGGTGAACTAACCTGACGCTGACTTGTACAATTACGAACTCTATTAGCTACATGCCGGATAAGCCGTGTGACAGGTTTGCGGCACACTTCGTGGGCAACAGAACCGTTTTGAAAACTAACCCTCTGAAAAGTTTCCAAACCGCATGTGGCGTTCGTAACGTTGCTCCAGCAGTTTATCCGTGGGCAAACTTTGCAGATAATCCAGATTTTCCAACAAGGCATTTTTTAAGTTTGCCGCCATGGTCTCCGTATCCCGATGCGCCCCACCCAAAGGCTCACTAATGACCTGATCGATCAAACCCAGCTCTTTTAAACGAGTGGAAACGATACCCATGGACTCTGCAGCTTCGGCAGCGTTCTCCGCACTTTTCCATAAGATGGATGAACAACCTTCCGGCGAGATAACAGAATAGGTGCTGTATTGCAGCATTAAAACCCGATCCCCGACACCAATGGCCAAGGCGCCGCCGGAACCGCCTTCACCAATGACAGTGCAAATAATCGGTGTTCTCAATTGCGCCATCACAAATAAATTGCGGGCAATGGCTTCGCTTTGGCCCCGCTCTTCAGCATCAATGCCAGGATAAGCACCCGGTGTGTCTATGAAGGTAATCAGAGGTAATTTGAAGCGCTCCGCCATTTGCATCAAGCGCATGGCCTTGCGGTACCCTTCGGGTTTGGGCATACCAAAATTGCGTTGAATTTTTTCTGCTGTGTCACGGCCCTTCTGCTGGCCAATAACCATTACGGGTCGTTCGTCTATACGAGCCACACCACCGACAATGGCCGGGTCATCAGCGAAACTGCGATCACCGTGTAATTCTTCAAAATCCGTACATATATGTTCGATATAATCCAAGGTAAAGGGACGTTGCGGATGCCGCGCCAGTTGGGAAATTTGCCAGGAATTGAGATTGGAAAAAATGTTTTCCGTCAACACTCGGCTCTTTTCCTGCAGGCGCGTAATTTCCTCAGAAATATTGATTTCGTTATCATTACCTACATAGCGAAGTTCTTCTATTTTGGCTTCCAACTCCGCGATCGGCTGTTCGAATTCCAGAAAATTCAAATTCATTGAAGTCAGTTTCTCTTGTATCAAAAACTCCGCATTATAGTGCATGCGGGCACATAAGTCTTTCCCTACTAAGCGCTACACAAGCATCGTTGCCACACCGCTCATCTGAGTCCTAGCGGTATTCCACACACACAGAGTGCTCCCCGGCCAGTTCAGTGAGTCGGTGAATCAATTCGTCCGTGGGATGCACATTCCACTGCTCCCCCAGCCTGATACGGGCATTGGCTCCTTGGCCCTTGTAATGCACATAAATCGGACAATGACCCTGTTTAAACGGGTCCAGCACATTCTTCAAAAGACTTGCAAACCCTTGTTCTGTCTTGGTTTTATCTAAGGTTAGCAGAAGCCGTTTGGCGAAAATTTCGCGGGTTTTATTGATATCGAATATTTTCTGGGCGCTCATCTTAATCCCGCCACTGTACTCGTCCACACTCACCTCGCCTTCCACAACGACCAGGCGATCCTTGGCCAGCATATCCCGATAGTGCTGGTAAGCATCTGAAAATACAGCCAATTCAACCCTTCCACTGCGATCATCCAGAGTCAAAAATGCCATACGATCGCCGCGACGAGTATTCATGGTTCGTAATGCTACAATCAGTCCGGCAATACGGATGGTTTGGTTGGACTTGGGATTCAGATCGCAAATCTTGGAACTAATGATATCCCTCAATTCCTGCTCATACCGATCAATAGGATGACCGGTAAGATACAATCCCAACGTTTCTTTTTCACCATTGAGACGGGTTTCATCATCCCATTCGGGAACGGCCTGCATATCCGGAGTGACGGCAGTTCGTGGCGCACTATCCAGTCCAAACAGATCACTTTGACCGCTGTCCACATTCTGAGATTGCTGCTCTGCCGCTTTAAGAGCCGTGTTTAGATAGGCCATACAGGTGGCCCGATTGGGCCCCAAAGAATCCATAGCCCCCGCCTTGATCAAAGCTTCCAAGGTACGGCGATTGAGTCGTTTCAAATCCACCCTTCGACAGAATTCAAACAAGTCGGCATATGGCCCATGATCCAGCCGTTCCTGGCGCACGACCTCGATTGCCCCTTCACCAACGCCTTTGATGGCTCCCAAACCATACAAAATGACGCCATCTTGTTTTACCGTAAACCGATAGTCGCATAAATTCACATCCGGTGGCGTCACACTCAGATCCATCTCGCGACACTCTTCGATCAGCGTCACTACTTTATCCGTATTGTCCATATCCGCCGACAATACCGCCGCCATAAAGGCTTCCGGATAATGGGTCTTTAGCCAAGCCGTCTGGTAAGACACCAAGGCATAAGCTGCCGAGTGGGATTTATTAAACCCATAACCGGCGAATTTCTCCATAAGATCGAAGATATAGGTGGCAGTTTTGGCTTCCACACCACGACCCAACGCACCTTCGGTGAAAATCTCGCGCTGCTTGGCCATCTCCTCCGGTTTTTTCTTGCCCATAGCACGACGTAGTAGGTCCGCACCTCCCAGGGTATAACTGGCCAACACCTGGGCTATCTGCATAACCTGTTCTTGGTACAAAATGACCCCATAGGTGGGCTTGAGAATAGGTGCCAAATCGGGGTGGGGATATTCCACCTTGGCGCGACCGTGCTTACGATTTATGAAGTCATCCACCATTCCCGACTGCAATGGTCCCGGCCGGAACAGGGCTACCAAAGCCACAATATCCTCAAAGTTATCCGGTTGCAGACGCTTGATCAGATCTTTCATTCCCCGCGATTCCAACTGGAACACCGCCGTGGTGGAGCAGTTTTTCAACAACGTATAACTGGCTTCGTCTTCCAGGGATATGCGCTCTATCTGTATCGGCTCTTCGCCCAAGGTCTGTTTTTGCGCGTTAATGGTTTTTAGGGCCCAATCAATAATGGTGAGGGTTCGCAGCCCCAGAAAATCGAATTTCACCAGCCCCACGGACTCCACATCGTCCTTATCAAACTGGGTAACCAGACTGGCACCGCCTTGCTCACAATACAGCGGAGAGAAATCGGTCAATTTTGAGGGCGCAATCACCACGCCTCCGGCATGCTTGCCGGCGTTGCGTGACAGTCCCTCCAAGGAGCGAGCCATATCGATCAGAAGTTGTACCTCTTCTTCGCGCTGGTAGCGTTCCCGTAAAGCCTCCTCTTGCTCCAATGCCTTATCCAACGTGATGCCGATATCAAAGGGTATGAGCTTGGCAATCTGGTCCACAAAGCCATAGGGGTGCCCCAAAACCCGCCCCACATCACGAACCACCGCTTTGGCTGCCATGGAACCGTAGGTGATGATCTGGGAAACTTTTTCTTTACCGTAGTGTTCGGAAACGTATTCAATAACACGGTCCCGCCCTTCCATACAGAAGTCCACATCGAAATCGGGCATGGACACCCGCTCAGGGTTTAAAAATCGCTCAAACAGCAATTCGTATCTCAAGGGGTCCAGATCGGTGATGGTCAAAGCATAAGCCACCAATGAACCGGCACCGGAACCACGCCCGGGACCCACCGGTACGCCGTTTTGCTTGGCCCACTGGATAAAATCGGCCACAATTAAAAAATAACCGGGAAAACCCATGGAGATAATAACGTTTAGCTCGATTTCCAGACGCTCGTCATAAGGTTTACGGATGACCTCAAAGTCATCCCCTTGAGCATCAAAAAGAAATTCCAGACGGCGCTGTAAACCTTCACGCGCTTCCCGACGAAAAAACTCCGCTTCGGTCAAACCATCCGGAATGGGAAAATCGGGTAAAAAGTTTTTCCCCAGCGTCAGTTCTACATTACAACGTTTGGCTATTTCTACGCTATTGGCAAGGGCTTCAGGAATATCCGCAAACAACTCGAGCATCTCTGTCGCATTACGTAAGTATTGCTGTTCACTGTAGCGCTTAGGCCGTCTGGGATCATCCAAAGTGCGCCCGTCATGAATACAAACCCGCACTTCATGCGCTTCAAAATCTGATGCTGCCAAAAAATGTACATCATTGGTGGCTACCACCGGAGTGCCATGTTGCAAGGCCAAATCCACCGCTGCGTGAACATAGTCCTCTTCGCCGGGGCGCCCTGTCCGCTGCAACTGCAGATAGTAGCGATCCGGGAACAATCCATCCCAGTAACGCAAATACTCATTGGCCAATTCAGTATTCGCTGCCAGCAAGGCCTGTCCCACGTCCCCTTCGCGACCGCCGGAAAGCGCAATGATGCCCTCTGTTTGACCTTCAAACCAATCCCGCTGCAACATGGGTATACCGCCATGCTGACCCTCCATATAAGCCCGAGAGACCAGTTGAGTTAAATTTCGATAGCCTTGATTATTCTGACAGAGCAACAGCAACCGAAACGGTTGAGAAATTTTCTCCGGATTTTGCACCCATACTTCTACCCCTATGATGGGTTTAACCCCCGCTTGAATAGCGGCACGGTAAAACTTCACCATAGCAAACAAGTTACATTGGTCCGTAACCGCCACGGCAGGCATGTTTTCCTGCTTCACCTTGTTTACCAAGGGTTTAATTCGGGTGATGCCATCCACCAGTGAATATTCGGTGTGCACCTGCAAATGGACAAACTGCGGTTCCATGCCTCTCCTTACTTGAATGCGCGCTTTTATATACTACACCAGAACGACGAAAACCAGGATCAAAAAACCGGGTTATAGGCTTGTTTAATCTTTCCCCAATTTATTTGTATTCGGAACTGAGGTTAAATTTGCTAGATTTAGTAGGAGTGGCTGGGCATTATAAAACAGTGATTAATAGCCATAAAATAAATCGGGTTTATATACTAAATAAAAAACAAAAGAGACAATCGGGGGCGCTGCATATGATTTACCACAGGGGCACCTGCCTTGGCAGGAGCGGTAGCATTAAATTTGTTATGGACAAACACCCATATCCGCGCTTTTGTCCGTTAATGTACCGCGGGGGATCGGGGACATGGCAATCCATTCTAATAATGACCAAAACCGCCTACGGCGGCAAAACCGATTATGGCGGCCAGAATGCCGGCTGCCAGGACAGCAGGGTTTTGTTGTCTTCTATTTTATCGCCTCACTGGCACTGACTCTAAGCACTGAGGTCCAGGCAAAGTCCGCGGTTACCCCCGAGTCGAAACCGCAGGTCATCGGGGTACTGGCTATTCGCGGCGCAGAGAAGACCCTGGCCCAATGGCAAGCCACAGCCGACTATTTAAGTAAAACCATAGGCAGCCATCAATTTGCTGTTACGCCTTTATCCATCGACAATCTCAGCAACGCCATTCGTGACGGTCGAGTTGACTTTGTGTTGACCAATCCGGCTTCTTATGCAGAACTGGAAATACAATACGGCATCTCACGCATAGCCACCTTACGTAACCGCCGTGCCGGACAATCTTATACCAAGTTTGGAGCTCTTATTTTTACGCGGGCCGACCGTGACGATATCCAAACCCTGAACGATTTAAAAGGCAAAACCTTTGCCGCCGTTCATCCGAACGCCTTTGGTGGTTGGTGGATGGCTTGGCGGGAAATGCAACACCGGGGTCTGCGAATTGAAGACCTGGGAAGTTTGCAATTCACCGGACTGCCACAAGACCAAGTGGTACAAGCCGTGATGCAAGGAAAAGCAGACGCCGGTACCGTACGCACCAACATTCTCGAAAGAATGCAACAGGAAAACCTCATCCCCGCCCAACAACTAAAAATTCTCTCGCCGCAAATGGCGGCCGGTTTTCCCTTTGCCCACAGTACCCGTTTATATCCGGAGTGGCCCTTCGCCAAAGCCAGACAAACTGAGAACCAATTGGCTCAACAAGTGGCCATAGCACTGCTCAGCATGGCGCAAGACCATGCGGCAGCTCAGCAAGCCAACAGTGCCGGTTGGACTATCCCCTTGGACTACCAGCCCGTACACGAATTAATGCAAGAACTAAGTGTTGGTCCCTATAAAACACAGGATGTTCCCAGCATAATCCCACCAACCCAAAACGCCGGGTGGGCGGTGGGTGCTTTTATGCTCTTTGGTATGACGCTGCTCACTCTTTATGTCAACCGCATGAACCGCAAGCTCTCCCTCTCCAAGCAGGAACTGGAACGAGAAATTGAAGAAAGAAAACGCGCGCAAGATGCCGAACGGATTCATTCGGAACGCATCAAGGATTTGTACGAAGCATCCGCTCTGCCCGGGCTGTCGCCGCAAGATGAAATCGAACACATGTTGTCTCTGGGCTGCCGTATGTTAAATCTGGAAATAGCCCAAGTGTGTAAAGTGGATGAAGAGAAAGATCGCATAACGTTGGTGTGTGTTGTGGCACCGGAAAAATATCAGCTTAAGGCTGGTATAGAAATACCATTGTCCGATACGTTTTGCGGTATCACTTACAACCAAAAATTTCCTTTGGCTCTAAACAATGTTGGAAAATCCAATTTGCGGGAGCATCTTTGCTACACCAACAGTGGATTGCAATCCTATATCGGCACACCCTTATGGGTTAACAATCAAAAATACGGCACCATCAATTTTTCCAGCTCCTGGGTGCACAAACCATTTACCGATGTGGATCAAAACCTGTTAAAGCTCATGGGTCGTTGGGTTGCCAAATCGATTGAACGACAGATCGCACAGAAACGTTTTGAAGATGCCAAAGACACTGCAGAATCCGCCAGTCAGGCCAAAAGCGCCTTTCTCGCCAATATGTCTCATGAGCTGCGCACCCCTTTAAACGCTATTATCGGTTACAGTGACATGCTGCAGGAGGATGCCAAAACTCTGAGCCAATCTCAACTTATTCCGGATATGGTCAAAATTCAAAATGCCGGCAAACACCTACTGGCCGTTATCAATGATATTTTAGACTTATCCAAGATCGAAGCCGGTAAAATGGAAATTCATCTGGAACAAGTTAAACTTGCCGCACTGGTTCAAGACAGCATCGATATCGCCCGCCCACTGGCCGAATCCAACAACAACACATTGTCGGTCAGATTAAATACCAATGAGAATATGATCACAGATGCCAACATGGTACGCCAGTGCCTGTTAAACTTAATCAGCAACGCCTGTAAGTTCACTCACGATGGTGAAATATCCGTGACTATCCGCAGTTGTACCAGTCCCTTTACCAACACCGACAACCGAACCTGGATCAGCATGTCGGTCTCGGATACGGGGATCGGCATTCCGGAACACACCATAAAAAAGCTGTTTCAGAACTTCTCTCAAGCCGATAGCTCCACCACTCGCGCCTACGGCGGCACCGGGCTGGGCCTGGCCATCAGCCAACATCTAGCAAAAATGCTGGGCGGAATTATCCATGTAAACAGCACCGAAGGCAAAGGCAGCACATTCATCATGTACCTGCCACAGGAATCACGCCTGGATAAACCAAAAATCCCGCAGGAACGACCTGTTTTAACCGCTGTTGAAACAAACTCACAGCAACTCGGAGAAAAATTGGTTTAACCTTATTCGAACACAAAATGTAACTTAGGGAACCTCTGATTAATTTCCGGATAAGTATAGATGAAAAATAAATTGTTAAGTGCAAGGCAAAAAACTTCCGCGTCCTGCTCACGCTACTTACCTACATCCATGTAGGCGAGGAAGCCATTGACAATTTAGTTCTCATAAATGAAATTCATAGAGTTAATCAGAGGTTCCTTAACAGTATCCTGAAAATTTATTGGCTATACTCAAACCTTAAAGAACCTCTGATTAGTGTCAGGATAAGCAAAAATGAGTATAGAGTCATTGTGGCAACGATTGGAAAGCTGGGCAACCGGCCACGCTCCCGAGCTATTGGACGACTTACAGGGTCCGGCAAGCGAAATAGAACTACAAGAACTGGAAAAACGATTGCAGTTGGCTTTACCGGAAGATCTTAAAAATAGCCTGCGCATTCATAATGGCGAAGATGACGGATGGCCTGCTCGTGTTTTTTATGAGTATGGAGCCTACCTGCCGGTTCCGGCTATTTATAGCCTATGGAAACGCTGCTTGCCCCTGTCCGAGAAGCGAGAGCTGGATGAAGAAGAGGCACAGAACCCCCGCATCCAACCCGTATTGTTCTCCAAAGCCTGGATTCCATTTATGGACCTCAACGGCGATCGATTTTGGGCAGTCGACCTGGATCCCGGCAAGAATGGAGTAAGGGGGCAAATCATTGCAGTGGATTGGGAATGCGATAAATTTCTGGTCATAGCCGATTCTTTTTTGGATTTTTTTCAGACATACGTCAACACACTTGAAAGCGGAACCCTAAACATCGAACTGGATAAAAGTAAGAGCATTAAATCAGCCAACAAATTACAAGACAACAATATGGACGAGTATTTTACCGACGCTGCGGAATTGGAAATGCAACACTATGGCCGTCAAATCGAGTATGTGGAAAATTCCACCAATGCACCGGACTTGGACGAGAATGACTTTAATAACGGCGATGAAATTGTATTGTACGGAACGATCAAGCCCAATTATGAAACCGGCCAACATACAATGAAAGCATTCTATATTGGAGACATCGTCATTAATGGCAATTTGGACGAACTCATAAATGTGAAAGGCAACCGCCTCTATCACGTTTACGCAGTCAAACTCAAAGTCAATGTGACCAAACGACTGTTTTTTAAAGATCGAAACTATACCATTTTGGAATGTAAAGAGCTGCCAACCCATTAACAAAACGTTTAGCTATATTTCGTTATCCGCCGAAGCGGCTTCTCAAATACGCTACCCGGAGTTGTTCAGATGTGCAGGATGACAACCGTGTGTGAAGGATAATAGAACAGAATCAGACCTATAATCAGGCGTAGTCTACGACCAGAAGTTTTTTCACCGGCCCGAAAGAACGCCGGTGGATTGCGGTCACACCGTGCTCCCGTAAAGCTTCTATATGTTTCTTGGTGGGATAACCCTTGTGGCCATCCAAACCGTATTGAGGATATTGCTGGTGCAGCTGTACCATTTCATTATCTCTGGCGACCTTAGCCAAAATGGATGCTGCACTGATTTCTGCCACTTTGCTGTCGCCTTTGATAATAGCTTGAGCCGGGTAGGAAATATCAGGACAACGATTGCCATCCACAAGCACCAAATCCGGCTCCAACTGCAACCCTTCTACTGCCCGCCGCATAGCCAATAGTGAAGCTTGCAATATATTAATGTGATCAATCTCTTCCACTTCCGCCCGGCCCAGACACCAGGCCAGTGCTTTGGCTTTTATCTCCAAAGCGAGTTCTTCGCGGCGCTTTTCAGACAGTTTCTTGGAATCTGCCAAACCTTCTATAGGCTTAGTGCTATCCAAAATCACCGCCGCTGCCACCACGGGACCGGCCAAAGGCCCTCTGCCCACTTCATCCACACCGGCGATTATTTGTGAGGCGTCGGTTTGACTCATGATGTTTTACCGGTTTTCACCAGCTCCAACACGGCGCTTGCAGCTTCTTTGCTGGCATTTTTACGTAGTGTCACATGGATACTGTGAAACACCTCTTGCAGGATGTTACGCCGTTCTTCATTATCCAGATAGCCCACCACTTCAGCACCGATACGTTCCGGTGTTGCCTCTTTTTGTATCAACTCCGGCACCACCATGCGCCTTGCCAATAGATTGGGTAAACTGAAAACTTTCACGTGCACCAACAGTTTGGTAATCCAGTAGGTCAAAGCAGATAGCTTGTACGCCACCACCATGGGTTTCTTTAACAGCATGGCTTCCAGGGTTGCCGTTCCGGATGCCACCATAATCACGTCAGCCGCCGCCATGATTTCTCTGGAGCGACCATCCACCAATTTGATGGGCAAATGCCCGCCCTGTCGATTTACCGCTTGCTCAAACTGTTTGCGTCTGGCGGCATTGATCATGGGCGCAATGAAAAACACATTGGAGTTGGGCCGATGATCTAAAATCCACTGTGCCGCCTGGAGAAATATATCCGCTAAGTAATGCAGTTCCACACCACGACTGCCCGGAAGAATGGCGACGATTTTCCAATCCTTGGGCAATTTCATTTCTTCACGAATTTCGTCTTTATCAATCTTCAACGGTATGACATCTGCCAAGGGATGGCCCACAAATTTCACCGGCATGGATTGGGCTTCGTAGAATTGAGCCTCAAAAGGAAACAGCGTCAGCATCAAATCCACCGACTGACTGATTTTTTTGATTCGGTAACGGCGCCAAGCCCAGACAGAAGGACTCACATAGTGCACCGTTTTTATACCGGCCTGTTTCAGGCAGTATTCCAGATGAGTATTAAACTCAGGCGCATCAATGCCGATAAAAACATCGGGAGGATTGGCGATAAAACCCTGAATAAGCTCGTCACGTATTCCTTTTAACTCAGGATAACGGCCCACCACCTCAGTAATCCCCATAACAGCCAGACGCTCCATGGGATATAAAGAGTTGGCGCCCTGTTTTATCATTAAGGGACCGGCAATGCCTTCAAATGTTGCACTTGGGCACTGCTCCAGAATCGCCGTCATGAGACCGGCACCCAGAATATCGCCGGAAGACTCTCCTACTACGATACCAATTCGCATGTCGATTATTCTATTTGTTAATTGGGGTTACCCAGGATGTTGTTATTATATCACTAGCGCACAATACCGCGGGTGGCTTCTCGTACAAAGCCCGCCAGTGCTTCCACTTCCGGACAGTCAACCGCTAATGTAGCTAATTGCTCCAAAGCGTGTTCCGTAGTCAAACCTGACCGATACAGGATTTTGTAAGCTTTTCTGAGCTTACTTAAAGCATCACTGCTGAACTGCCTTCGTTTCAGACCCTCGGTATTTAATCCGTGCGGTTTCGCCATATGCCCGGATACCATAACAAAGGGAGGTACGTCCTTGGAAATTACGCTGTTCATGGCAGTGAAGCAGTGAGCACCGATTTTACAGAACTGATGCACCAGTGTAAAACCACCCAAAATAGCATAATCCCCCACGCTCACGTGCCCGGCCAATGAAGCGGAATTGGCAAAAATAGTGTGATTTCCCACACGGCAATCATGGGCGATGTGAACATACGCCATAATCCAATTATCATTACCAATGCTGGTAATACCTTCGTCTTGGACTGTACCACGACTGATAGTGCAATACTCACGAATCACATTATTGTCGCCGATTTCCAGACGCGTCGGCTCATCACGATATTTTTTATCCTGGGGTTCGCCCCCGACAGAGGCAAATGGGTAAATTTTGTTATTGCGACCGATGGATGTGGGACCAGTAAGCACCACGTGGGAACCAATCCAGGTGCCGTCACCTATTACGACGTCCGGCCCAATAACGGAATAAGGACCCACCTGCACTCCATCGCCTAAACGGGCAGACGGATCAATAATGGCTTGGGGATGAATCAATCAGGCTGCCCTTTCGGCGCACATGAGCACAGCGCTGGCAACCACTTCTCCATCCACACTGGCTTCACCATTAAACTTCCACACACCGCGTTTGGACTTTATGACTTCTACTGATAACTTCAACTGGTCACCCGGACCTACGGGGTGTTTAAATCGGGCTTCATCGATACCCACGAGATAATAGAGGGAGTCATCGCTGGGACGCGATCCAGAGGTTCGAAAAGCTAAAATCCCAGTGGCCTGTGCCAGCGCTTCCAGAATCAACACTCCCGGCATGACGGGTTTTTGTGGGAAATGTCCCAAAAAATAAGGCTCATTGTAGGTCACATTCTTAATACCCACCAAGGATTTGCCTACCTGACAATCGATGACTCTATCGATCAATAAAAAAGGGTAGCGATGGGGTAAGTGGTTCAATATTTCCAATATATCGAGCGTCTCTGAATTATCCATTATTTTTTGTCTTTAACCCTTTCCAGCTGCTTTAATTTACGGGCCATGTCGTCTAACTGCCTAAAACGAATAGAGTTTTTTCGCCACTTTTCGTTAGTCTCCGCGGTTACCCCGGAGGAATAGACACCAGGTTCCTTGATTGATTGCATTACAAATGTTTTCGCGGTGATGGTCACATTATCTGTTATCTCAACATGACCAACAATGCCGGCCTGTCCACCGATAGCACAACATCTACCTATACGTGTACTCCCGGCAATAGCCGCACTAGCAACCACAACCGTATGTTCGCCAATTCGTACATTGTGTCCTACTTGGATAAGATTATCCAGTTTAACACCGTTCTCAATAATCGTATTCTCGATAGCCCCTCTATCAATCGTGGTGTTAGCGCCCACTTCCACATCGTCACCCAGTATGACCGACCCCACCTGTGGAATTTTCAACCAATGCTCCCCTTCCTGTGCAATACCAAATCCATCGGCCCCAATCACGACACCGGGATGTAAAATAACCCGCTGCCCCACTTGAACTTCGTGGCACAAAGTAACATTGGCAACCAAACGACAAAACTCACCCAGCACCACATTGGCTTCAACCACACAAGCAGGACCAATGTAACAACCAGGACCGATATGAACCCCTTCACCAATGACACACTGTGGTCCCACCCAGGCGGAAGGATCGATTGTAGCCGTTGTGGCAACAACGGCACTGGGATGTACGCCTGTTTGTGGATTTTCAAACGGATGTAACCACGATGCCACTTTGGCATAGGCCACATAGGGATTGCTAACCACCAAACCGTTGGTGTTAAGCAGGTCTTTTACGGCAGCATTGACCAAAACCGCTGAAGCGGTGGTGGACTGTAGATATTTTTTATACTTAGGATTGGCGAGAAAACTAATGCAGCCCGATTGTCCATTTTGAAGCGTGCAGACGTTGCTGATTTCACAGGCCGGATCACCCACGATTTCAGCATCCAGTTTTTCCGCCAGTTGTTGTAATGTGAACATCACGACTCGATTCTACGGTAGATGCTATTTCTTCGGTTTTTTAGAATTGTTTTTGCTTGCCTTTAGCTCTTTAATCACAGCCGCCGTAATGTCAACTTTATTACTCATATAAAACAAAACTTCATCATTCAAAATCAAATCGAATTTACCGCGTTCACCCACAATGTTAACCGCTTCACGAACTTGCCGTTGTACTTTGTCCAAAGCATCATTTCTGCGAATATTAAAATCTTCGCGAATTTCATCCTGCAAGCGCTTGATATCCCGTTGCCGGGTTCTCACATCTCGTTCCAATTTACGTCGCTCATTTTCACTCATAATGGCGCCATCGCGAGTGAGTTTTTCTTCTTTTTGACGCAGTTTTTTCAATAACTCATCAATTTCTTTTCGGCGTGGCTGAAATTCTTTTTCAATGGCTGTTCGAGCTATTTCCGTTTGCGGTGCTTCTTCCAAAACTTTGGCTGTGTGCAAGACGCCGATTTTCAGTTCCGCAGCCAAAACCGATGCTGGAATCACTGCAATAAACCACACTAATATTATGGAAATAGTTTTTCTCATCTGTCTCAATAACCCCTTTCTTCAGATCCCTAGTGACCCAATCGCGTATAATGCCACGAATCACCTCTGATACCAATGCTTTAAAACGGTGCCCCAATGTTAAACTGGAATCGCTCCATTTGGTCGCCATCGTAACTATTAATAGGCCAAGCCCAGTTAAAAATCAGAGCCCCCACCGGAGTCACCCACACTGCGGCGAAACCATAAGAAACACGATATCGATCATCAATGAATATATCGCTGGTATCCTCCGCCCGGGATCGAATCCGTCCCGCATCAACAAAAGCGCTTAAACGAAAGTTCTTGCTGGGCTCATCGGTGAACGGTGGCGGAAAAAACAGCTCCAGTTTAGCCAACGTACGTTCGTTGCCACCCACAGGGTCGCCGGGTTCGCAGACAGGATCACAATTCATATCCTTTGGACCAATGGTATTACCCCGGAATCCGCGAACGGAGCGACTGCCACCGGCGAAAAAATTCTCGAAAAAGGGCAGTATGTCCGCTCCATCTTTCTTGTCGCCGTAACCGTAACCCACACCGTATTCACCTCCGACCAACAGAGTGACATAGTCGTACAAAGGTACATACCAGTGCAGACGGTAATTGAGTTTGTAATACTTCAGGTCCGCCCAAGGCAAAGTCGCCTCACCGGAAAAACGGGACAATAAACCTTCATCGGGAAACAAAGGCCGATTACGCGAATCGTAAGAATAACTCAAATGTGCATTTAGGGAAGTGAAATCCGTTTTTATGTTATTGCTATCCACCACCTCAGGATTGGGATCTATCTTATTCACCCAGTTAATATAAGATTGCGGTGCCGAGTTTTGATTAATGGTCAAATCGGTGCGTTTTCCGCCCATCCCAAAACTGGCTCGGGTGTATTCGCTGACCGGTATACCGAAATTCATTCCCAGATCCAACTCATCGGTACTGAAATCAGCCAGATTTAACTCCGCATTTTCACGCGAACGGTAAGACAAACGCATACCCCGGCTAACGCCGTCTTTGGTGAAATAGGGATCATCTATAGAAAAGTTGTAAATCTCATCGGACTTATTATTGTCGACCTGTAACTTCACTTTTTTACCGGTGCCCAAATAGTTGTTCAAAGTAATACTGGTGTTGAACAGAAACCCGTTTTCCTGACCGTAACCGATACCTGCAGTAAAGTTACCGGTGGAGCCTTCCACCACATCAATGTTGACATCCACCTGATCCGTGGTTCCCGGAACCGCCGGCGTTGTAATTTTGATATCGTCAAAAAATCCCAATCGTTGTAACCGTACCTGCGAACGCTTCAACAAGGGCGTGGAAATCCAGCCCCCTTCCATTTGTCGTAATTCACGCCGTATGACCTCATCATGGGTTTTGGTGTTACCGCCGATATTAATACGCCGCACATATACGCGCTTACCCGGGTCCACAAAAAAGGTAATGGCTATCTCTTTTTTCTTTTGATCAAAATCTGGAATTTCGTTCACATTGGCAAAAGCATAACCGTCGATTCCCAGACGGTCTTTAATATTGTTAACGCTTTGTATTAGCTTAAACCGGGAAAAGACATCGCCTTGTTTCAATTGCAACAGGCCGCGCAGTTCACCTTCCGGAATTACCAAATCCCCGGCCAACTTTATCTCACCTGCGTGAAACTGCTCTCCTTCATTGATTTTAATAGTGACATAAATATTCTTCTTGTCCGGAGAAATGGATACATTTTTGGACTCGATTCTAAAATTAATATAACCTCGATCCATGTAGTACGATTTCAGTCGTTCCAAATCCCCTTCTAAGGTGTGATCGGCGTACTTGTCACTACCTGTCATAAACGACCACAAGGTCCCTTGTGTCATTTCAAAGTTATTCATCAAATCGAACTCGTTGAACGCCTTGGCTCCAATGAGTTTGATTTTTCGCACACGACCCGGATCATTTTCGGTAATATCAATCTGTAAATCAACTCGATTTCTGGGCAGATCCGTCAAACTGGATTTGATATCCACGCCATAATAGCTCAGTCCAAAGTATTGACGTTTCAATTCCTGGTGGATACGGTCCAGTGCAGAACGGTTTAAGACCCGCCCCTCGGCCAGACCAATCTCTTTCAGTGCATCCTTAATAGTATCCGTACTGATCTCAACATTACCGAATATTTCCAGCTTATCGATAGATGGGCGTTCCTTGATGCGGATAACCACAATGTCGTTCTCACGCCCCACTTTAACGTCGTCGAAAAAGCCTGCTTTATATAAAGCTCGCACCGAGTCCACGATTTTTTCCTGACTCATGGATTCACCGACTTTGAATGGCAAATAGGATAAAACAGCGCCCAACGAAATGCGTTGCAATCCCTCCACTTTGATATCCTTAACCACGAAGGACTCATCAGCGCCAACAAAGCCGGAGAATAAAAACAGACATAAAAATACCAAATAATTAAGCTTCATTTACCGCCTCAGTTTTTATTTTTTTCGCCGCAGCTCATTGTTTTCTCCGTCCTCCGCTGACCGGCTTACCCTATCAAGCGTTGAATATCGTTATAAAATGCCAGAATCATCAACATACCCAGAAGAACAATCCCCACCTGCTGCATCTTCATCAAGGTTTCATCCGAAACGGGCTTACCGGTGAAAATTTCAACAAAATATACCAGCAAATGCCCACCGTCCAATATAGGGATGGGTAACAGATTCAATACACCTAAGCTAATGCTGACAATCGCCAGAAAAGATAAAAAAGTGGTCAATCCGATGCTGGCGGTATAACCGGCATACGTGGCAATCGTAATGGGTCCGCTGAGATTTTTCACAGACACATCACCCATGATCATTTTTCCCAACATCCGCAGGGTTAGTACCGACATTCGCCACGTTTCCTGAAAAGACCGAAGAAAAGCCTCACCCACAGGATATTTCACCACGGTGCTAAGCGAATCAACCAAATCTTCAGGCACCTCGGGAGCTGCTCCAATATAACCTATCGGACCTGTCTCCGACGCCACCTCCTCGGGTTTTAACTCCAGTACGTGTACGTCCTGACCCCGTTCTATTTGCACCATGATGACACGATTGGGGTTTTTGCGAATGACCTCTACCCAATTGCCCCAGTTTTCTATCGGCTTGCTATCCACAGCGATCACCCGATCGCCTGACTGTAAACCGGCCTGTTGTGCCGCTTTGCCATCGCTGATCTTACCAATGACCGCAGGGTACTCGGGTTGAAAGGGCTTTACCCCCATAGCCTTAAACAAATTGCCCTGTTTTTCATCCAACGTTACGCCGGTAAAATCCAACTCCGAGCCGCGATTACCGTCCACCGTTTTGAACTCAATGGCAATTCGGTCTTTATCCAATCCGGTTTCCAAAATCGCCATGCGTACCGCACCCCAGGTAGGCGTTGTTTCTCCGCCCACACTGACGATTTCATCACCTTGAGTCAAACCGGCGGCATGAGCTATGGACTCGGGCAGCACCTCGCCAACCAACGGTTTGGCACCCGGAATTCCCACCAGATACATGAGAAAATAGGCGATGATGGCGAAAATAAAATTGAATATGGGTCCGGCGGCAACGATGGTAATACGCTTGGAAACCTTTTGCCGGTTAAAGGCACGATGGACTTCCTCTTCTTTGACTTCACCCTCTCGCTCATCCAGCATTTTCACATAGCCACCAATGGGAAACGCGGCCAGAACGAATTCGGTTTTATCCTCACCTCGCACCCGGGTCCACAGTGGCTTACCAAAGCCGATGGAAAATCGCAGGACTTTGACTCCCATGCGTCTTGCCGCCCAATAGTGGCCGTACTCATGAAATGCGATTAATAATCCCAGAGTGACCAACAAGCCCAATAGTGACATGAAAAACGAATCCATTAGTGCAACCCGTTCTTTAGATTTCGGTTAATATATTCTTCAGCAGTGTAACGAGCTTGCTGATCGGCCTGCATAACGGTCTCCAAACAATCGGCTTCCACCACTTTTATTTGCGCCAAAGTCTGCTCGATGATATCCGGTATGTGGGGAAACCGAATTTCATTTTCCAAAAACCGAGCCACTGCCACTTCATTGGCCGCATTTAATATGGCACTGGCTGTTCCTCCGGCTTCAAAGGCATCCATCGCCAAACGCAAACAGGGGAAACGGTCATAATCCGGCGCCTCAAATTCCAGCTTGCCAACGGTCAGCATATCCAATCGATCCACTCCGGATTCCAGACGTTCCGGCCAAGCCAGTGCATGTGCAATAGGTGTACGCATATCCGGATTACCCAGTTGCGCCAGCACGGAACCATCGACGTACTCCACCATGGAGTGAATGACACTTTGCGGATGTATCAACACTTCTATGTCCTGTGCCGGCATACCAAACAACCAGCACGCTTCAATAAACTCCAAACCTTTGTTCATCATGGTCGCAGAGTCCACGGATATTTTGCGACCCATGACCCAATTAGGGTGGGCACAAGCCTGATCCGGGGTAACATCCCGCAAGCTGGCTAAATCCCGATTCCTAAACGGGCCGCCGGAACCGGTCAACAGAATTTTGCGAATGCCTTTGCGATCGTCTTCGCCGTTTCCGTGCGGCATGCATTGAAAAATGGCATTATGTTCACTGTCTATGGGGAGAAGCTCTGCGTTATTTTGAGTTACAGCTTTCATAAAAAGCCCTCCGGACATCACCAGAGACTCTTTATTAGCCAGCAATACACGTTTACCCGCCTCTGCAGCCGCTAAAGTCGGTTCTAAACCGGCCGCCCCCACAATGGCAGCCATCACATACTGCGCACTTTCTAAGGAAGCCACACGTTTCAGTCCTTCTTTGCCCGACAGTACCTGAATTTGAAGACCGCTGGATTGAAGCTTTTGTTCCAACTGCTGAGCACAGGTTTCATCCAGCATTACCGCATATTCCGGTTGATGTTGAAGACACTGCTCATAAAGGCGATCCACCTGTCGATTGGCAGTTAAGGCGACGACTCGATAGCGTTGTGGGTGACGCGCCAAGACATCGAGAGTATTCACACCGATGGTTCCCGTGGCTCCCAGAACAGTAACACCTATACCATGACCGCTGACTTCTGACATGTTCTGCCCCTATCTATTTTGATCCCGACAGAACCAGCTTCATATCGAAAAGCCACCACAATCCCATAAGAAAGACCGGTGATGCTATGGTCATACTGTCAATTCGGTCTAAAATGCCACCATGGCCGGGCAACAAAGACCCACTGTCTTTAACGCTCATTTGCCTTTTGAACATACTTTCCGTCAAATCGCCCAGAACGGAAATAAAGGTTAACAAAAGCGAAAACAAGAAAAACACGGCGGCTTTACCCAACCCCAGATCGAACATACCCAATACATACCCCCCCACAGCGGCGGTGGGCACAGCTATAGCCAACGCGCTATAGACACCCTCCCAGGATTTTCCCGGGCTGACTTTGGGCGCCAATTTTCTACGCCCCCAACGACGGCCGCCAAAATATGCCGCAGAGTCTGCAAACCAGATTAATAAAAACAAATACAAAACGAAATATGGACCGTTGGTCTCGCCACCATGCACTACGATCAAAGCGGCCCAAGTCATTACTAGAATGAGTAGCCCCACTAAAGCTTTGACCCAGCGATTAGCCCAACTACCGGCACTGGCGGGGTAAGTCATAACCAAAATTGAAATCAATAACCACAACAGCACCGTACCGCTAAACAGGGGTAAGGCAAATTGAGATTGATAATGCAATAAATACCAAACCGCGCCCATGGCAACCGCGTTAACTGCTGTAAATGCTCCACGCTGAATCGCCGCCGTAAAACCGGCCAGATTGCCCCACTCCCAACTGCCCATGAGAATCAGCAGCCCCATAATGAGCGCGAAAAATACATTGGGCAAAGCCAACACCCCCCAAATAACCAGGGGTCCTAGAGTAAAAGCCGTAAGCAGGCGTTGTTTAAGCACTTGGCGTTGTTTCCACTTGTTCGCTGGTTCGACCGAAGCGACGTTGGCGGGCACTAAAAGACTCTATCGCTTCGTTGAGCGTTTGTTCCGTAAAATCCGGCCAGAGAATATCGGTGAAAAACAATTCTGCGTACGCTAACTGCCACAAGAGAAAATTGCTGATGCGTTTTTCCCCACCGGTGCGAATAAAAAGATCGGGATCCGGCAATCCCGCTAATGACATGTGTTCATGAATCAAGTCCTGATCGATGTCTTCTTCATGAATTTTGCCGTCAGCCAACAGGCGCGCGACTTTCCGAGCTGATTGTGCCATGTCCCAGCGGCCACCATAGTTTACCGCAACCACCAGTGTAAGGCCGGAGTTATTGGCCGTGAGTCGTTCGGATTCGGCCAGTCGCTCCTGAAGTTTATCACTGAACGCGCGGCGTTCCCCAACAATGCGTAGTCGTACATTGTTTTCGTGCAACTTGCTGACTTCTCGTTGCAATGCGGTATACAGTAATTCCATCAATAAACTGACTTCCTGCTCAGGGCGGCGCCAGTTTTCACTGCTAAATGCAAACAGCGTAAGAACTTCGATATTCAATTTTGCGCAGGCTTTAACGACCGTCCGAACGGTCTCTACGCCGGCTTTGTGACCAAAGAAACGGGGTTTCTTCTGATTTTTAGCCCATCGCCCATTACCATCCATAATGATGGCAATATGCCGCGGTAACGGTTTGCTATATTGATAGGGTGGTTCACCGGGCATGACGTTCTCTGTTACTCACTTAATTAGTTGGCCTGCTAGACTGCTGATTCTCTGGCATACACCTGGTCGCAGCAGATATCACCGCGACGCCTGAGACTACATTTCCATCAAATCTATTTCTTTTTCTTCGATGGCTTTATCCACCTCTTTGGTAAATTCGTCCGTCAGTTTTTGCATTTGGTCTTCGGCACGACGCAAATCGTCCTCAGTAATTTCTTTGTCTTTTTGTAAAGCTTTGAAATCACCATTGGCGTCGCGGCGAATATTACGAATGGCCACCTTGGCAGCTTCACCTTCGGCGCGCACAATACGAATCATGTCTTTGCGTCTTTCCTCTGTCAGTGGTGGCAAAGGTACGCGGATTGTGGTTCCTGATGTTGCCGGGTTCAATCCCAAATCAGACGTCATAATGGCTTTTTCTACCGGCTGTACCATGGTTTTTTCCCAAGGCGTAACCGTCAAGGTACGGGCATCGGATACCGATATAGAAGCCACTTGGGACAGGGGCACATCACTGCCGTAATATTCCACCACCAGGTGGTCTAACAAGCTGGCATGAGCCCGCCCGGTTCGTAGTTTGGTCAACTCGATTCTAAGCGCTTCAATGCTTTTTTGCATGCGCTTCTTGGCATCTTCATTTATTTCATTGATCATGACACTTCCCCATTTTCGACTATAGTGCCTTCATCCTCACCTTGAATAATCCGCAATAACGAGCCTTTTTTGTTCATATCAAACACCCGTACCGGCATGTTGCAGTCTCGACACAATGCAATTGCGGTTGCATCCATAACGTTAAGATTTTTTTGTAAAACTTCATCATAACTCAAACGACTGTATCGTACGGCGTCCTTGACCTTCATCGGATCAGCTGAATAAACGCCGTCAACTTTGGTAGCTTTTAATACCACGTCCGCACCAATTTCTATTCCGCGCAAACTGGCAGCTGAATCGGTGGTGAAAAAGGGACTACCGGTTCCCGCTGCAAATATAACCACTCGCCCCTTTTCCAGATGGCGGATAGCACGGCGACGAATATAATCTTCCGCCACTTGGTTGATGTGCAGTGCTGACATGACACGCACTGTCAGACCGGCACGTTCGAAGCAATCCTGCAGTGCCAGAGAATTAATTACGGTTGCCAGCATTCCCATGTAATCGCCGTTGGCTCGATCCATACCGCTGGATGCCAGGCTCACACCGCGAAATATGTTACCGCCACCGATGACAATGGCAACCTGTACTCCCATTGCCACCAGTTCTTTGACTTCCTCACCAACGCGCTCAATGATCTTAGGATCGATGCCGAATTCCCCATCGCCCATTAGCGCTTCGCCGCTGAGTTTCAATAATACTCTTTTGTAGACCGATTTTGCTTGCTTACCCACTGGGATGCCCTTTCAAATTCTTGCTGTCTGTGTTGTGGCAAAATACCGGCGGTGGCCGTTAAACGGCCGCCGGCTGATCTGTACTATTGTTTGGCCTGCTCCCACATCTTCCCTGGCTGCTACACTCCCCGAGCGTTCCTCCTTGAGCAATGGTATAGCTTAGCTGCCTTTTACTTGAGCCATAACTTCGTCAGCGAAGTTTTCCTGTTTCTTCTCCACACCTTCACCGATTTCGAAACGGGTAAACTGATTAACCGCTGCGTTGGCGCTTTTTAACAGTTTTTCCACGGTGGAGTCAGGGTCTTTAACGAAAGGTTGACCCAATAGGGTTACTTCTTTCAAATACTTATTGATACGTCCACTGACCATTTTTTCAACGATCTCGGCCGGTTTACCACTCTCCGCTGCTTGGGCTGCAAAAATTTCCTTTTCTTTCTCAATCAATTCTGCAGGCACCTCATCGGAACTAACACATACCGGTTTGCTGGCCGCAATGTGCATAGCAATATCTTTAGCTAAGGCAACATCATTACCACTAAGTTCCACTACAACCCCGATTCGACTACCATGAGAATAACTGGAGAAAGCACCATCGCTGGCTTTGAGCAGGGTAAAACGGCGAACTTCCATTTTCTCACCAATTTTGGCGGTTAAAGCCTTGGTGCTGTCGGAAACATTGTCACCGCTGTTCATTTTCATCGCCAACAAGGCGTCCAAATCCGCCGGTTGATTCGCCAGGGTCAAATCACCTACTTCATTAGCGAAATTTTGAAAATTCTCGTCTTTTGCCACGAAGTCAGTTTCGCAGTTCACCTCGACCATGACTGCCAATTTCTGATCATCGCTGATGCGGATGATAATCAAACCATCGGCCGCTGTACGGTCCGCTTTCTTATCCGCCTTCGCCATACCTGTTTTACGCAAATGCTCGATGGCAGCTTCTAAATCTCCATTGGTTTCCACCAGAGCTTTTTTACACTCCATCATTCCAGCTGATGTGCGTTCACGAAGTTCTTTTACCAATGCCGCTGTAATCGCCATATTCCCAATTCCTCATATTCATTAAACGGTGATGGACAGGAATATCCATCCAATTATCTGAAAAAGGGGGCCAGGCCCCCTTATGTTACGTGCCGAAAACGCTGATAGTTTCCGAATTACTCAGCCGTCTTTTTCTTAACGGCTTTTTTGGGTGCAGCTTTTTTCTTGGCTGCCGCATCACCCGCTTCTTCCTTCGGTGCAGCTTTTTTCTTCACGGTCGCTTTCTTTTTCACAGTCGCTTTTTTCTTAGGCGCCGCCGTCTTTTTGGGGGCTGCGTCGGCCACTACAGCACCGCTGTCATCCAACTCCACAAATCCGTCGTCCGGTCCACTCAACAGCATAGGGTCGGGGCGACTTTCCAGAACGGCTTTAGAAATGGATTCGACATACAAGCGAATGGCGCGAATGGCGTCGTCATTGCCAGGGATGACATAATCGATTCCGTCCGGACTGTTATTGGTGTCCACGACACCCACCACTGGAATACCCAGTTTTTTAGCTTCGTTTACAGCGATTTTCTCGTGTCCCACATCAATCACGAACAAGGCGCTGGGCAGACCACCCATATCCTTGATACCACCCAAGCTACGGTCAAGCTTTTCCTTTTCCCGCGTCAACATCAAGGCTTCTTTTTTGTTTAAACGGGCAAAGCTACCGTCAGTTTCCATGGTTTCCAGTTCACGCAAACGTTTGATAGACTGTTTCACTGTCTGAAAATTGGTGAGCATTCCGCCTAACCAGCGATGGTTAACAAAAGGCATATTGCACAGGGAAGCCTGTTCTTTAACCACATCGCGTGCTGCCCTTTTTGTACCGACAATCAGTACCTTACCTTTGTTTGCGGTAATTTTTCCGAGGAAATTTGCGGCATCATTAAATGCGGGCAAAGTTTTTTCCAGATTGATAATATGAATTTTATTGCGCTCGCCAAAAATAAAGGGAGCCATTTTGGGATTCCAATAACGCGCTTGATGGCCAAAATGAACACCTGCCTCAAGCATTTGACGCATAGTAACTGCTGACATATTTTTACTCCACTGTTGGGTTATGCCTCCATGTGCCCCATATACCAACCAGGGGGTTAACCCAGGCACCCGGATATATGTGTCGGAACATGTGTGAAATTAACTGCAGGCCGAAACCTGCAACAAGATTGCCATATCGGCGCGGGCTTTATACCATAAAACAGACATAACAACAATCCGACAGGGTTCATTAGCTAAAAAAACGGAGTGATTCGACGATTATCATGGGTATTCATATAAAAAATGCAGAAGAAGTCGAGAAAATGCGCGTTGCCGGGCGTTTGGCCGCCGACGTATTGGTCATGATACAACCCCATGTGCAAGCCGGGATTACCACAGAGGAACTGGACCGAATTTGTCATGATTTTATTGTCAATGAGCAACATGCCATCCCCGCCCCTCTCAATTATCACGGTTTCCCGAAGTCCATTTGCACATCGATTAACCACCAGGTCTGTCATGGAATTCCCAGCAATAAGCGTTTGAAAAATGGCGACATAATCAATGTGGATATCACCGTCATTAAAGACGGTTTTCATGGTGATACCAGCCAAATGTTTTATATCGGCGAACCTTCCATCATTGCCCAACGTGTCAGCCGCATCAGCTACGAATGCCTGAGTATCGGCATTAAAAAAGTAAAACCCGGCGTACACTTAGGTGACATTGGACACGCTATCCAGCAACACGCCGAACAAAATAATTGTTCAGTCGTACGTGATTACTGCGGCCATGGCATTGGCCGCCAGTTTCACGAAGCGCCTCAAGTGCCCCACTACGGCACGCCGGGTACCGGCGAAGTACTGGAAGCAGGCATGACCTTCACCATTGAACCTATGGTGAATGCAGGCAAACCGGGGGTAAAAACACTTCCGGATGGTTGGACGGTGGTCACCAAAGACCGCACCCTGTCGGCACAGTGGGAACACACTCTGCTGGTAACCGATACCGGCTTTGAGGTTCTTACTCTGCGACCCGACGAAGCACCGTTTTGAATTTTCTTGACAACGAGATTATCGATGCGGAACTGTGGGATCCGCAGGCCTTTGAAACGGCACTGCAGGCCGGAGCCAACCCGGTCATTCTGTTTAAAAAGGCTGCCCAGCAGGGCGACAAGATTCTGGCGGCCCGATTTGAAAGAGATATTCCCGTCCATGAGCTGGTCCTGCTCCGAGCACGGCTGATCGATCAGCTGCTGCGTCGCGCCTGGAACCACTACCTGGAAGACCCCCAAAGCGCCAGCTTAATCGCCGTGGGGGGTTATGGTCGCGGCGAGCTTCACCCCGCCTCTGATGTGGATATATTAGTGCTGCTGCACAACGAACACAGCGGCATGCTCGACTCTCAGATAGAACAGTTTCTAACATTGCTCTGGGATATGAAACTTGATGTAGGCCATAGCGTGCGCTCACTGGCCGAATGCATCCAACATGCAGACAATGACATCACCATTGCGACTAATCTGATGGAATCCAGGCTCCTGGCGGGCGACAAGAATTTGTATCAAGTGTTACTGGAGGCCACAGGCCCGGAAAAAATTTGGCCCGGTCGGAAATTTTATCAAGCCAAAATTGAAGAACAAATCCAACGTCATCATCGTTTTGGTGACACCTCCTATAACCTGGAACCCAACATCAAGGAGAATCCGGGTGGCCTGCGTGACATCCAGGTGATTGGCTGGGTCGCCAAACGCCACTTTGGGGTTACAACCCTCAAAGATCTGGTGGATAGAGGGTTTCTGACGCCTCAAGAATTTGAAACGCTGGAAAAAAGCCAGGATTTTCTCTGGAAAATTCGCTTTGGCCTGCACTTATTGGCGACGCGTAAAGAAGACCGACTGCTGTTCGACTACCAACGGGTTTTAGCCCACCGTTTTGGTTATAAAGACAGCGAACACCGCCTGGCTGTGGAACAAATGATGAAGCAATACTACAGCACGGTGATGGATCTGAACCGACTCAACGAAATGTTGCTGCAATTATTTGACGAAAATATATTACAAGAAGGCCAGCCGGCTCATGTCAAACCCATTAACCGTCGTTTCCAGGAAAGCTACGGTTTTATCGAAGTCAACCACGACCGGGTATTTAAACGCAATCCTTTTGCACTGCTGGAGATATTTCTAATTCTGGCACAACGACAGGACTTAAAGGGCGTCCGCGCACAAACCATACGCCTGATTCGTGACCATTGCTATCTCATCGATGAAAATTTTCGCAAAGACCTGCGCTGCCAAAGTTTGTTCATGGAAATTTTTCGGCAGCCTCAAGGCCTGACTCATGAGCTCAGACGTATGAACCGTTACGGTGTGCTCGCTGCCTATTTACCGGCTTTCGGCAATATCGTAGGACTGATGCAGCACGATTTGTTTCACGTATTTACTGTGGATGAACACACCCTGTCTTTGGTTCGAAACTTACGTCGCTTTACCGTGCCCCGGCATTACCATGAATTTCCACTATGCAGTGAAATCATTCAGAACATCGCCAAACCGGAATTGTTGTTCCTGGCCGGCTTTTTCCACGATATAGCCAAAGGCCGCGGCGGTGATCACTCCACTCTGGGGGCACAGGATTCTATCGAATTTAGTAAAACCCACGGATTGAGTCATTATGATACCAATATCATTGCCTGGCTGGTGGAAAACCATCTGATCATGTCTACCACGGCGCAAAGAAAGGATATTAGTGACAACACCGTCATTCAGGAATTTGCCCACACCGTGGGCACGCAAGAACGCCTCGATTATCTCTACCTGCTCACCGTAGCCGATATCCGCGCCACCAGCCCCAGCTTGTGGAACTCCTGGAAAAATGCCCTGTTGATGGAGCTATACTACACCACCACACGTGCCTTTCGCCGAGGTTTAGGTAATCCGATCGAACAATCGGAAAAAGAGTTAGAGATCAAATCCCTGGCCCTGCGCCAATTGCAACGTGAATTTGACCCTGAGCAAATCGATAAATATTGGAACAGCCTGGAACAGGATTATTTTGGCCGTCACTCAGTGGACGAAATCGTCTGGCACACCAAATCCATACTACACCACTCCATTGAACGGTTACCGCTGGTGTTGGTTCGCCCTCGAACACATCGCGGAGGCACGGAACTTTTTGTTTGCGCCAAAGACCATCCGGAAGTCTTTGCCATAATTACCGCCACCTTGGAGCGAGCCGGCCTCACCATCGCCAACGCCCGCATTAGCTCTTCCCGGCTGGACTATAAACTATATACGTTTATTATTCTGGAAAAATCAGGCGACGTCATTTCGGATCAACACCGCATCGACGATCTTATAGAATCTCTGTCCTGGCTTTTGGTCAGCCCGAAACTGGAAAACATCATTATCGAAAAAACCAGAGTTCAGCTTCCGCGCCAACTAAAACATTTCACTATTCCCACCGAAGTCAGCTTCCGTAGTGACAATCTCAATAAACGCACTATTATGGAAGTAGTGGCATTGGATCAGCCGGGTTTACTGGCTAAAATTGCCCTGGCTTTGTTGCGTTGCGGAGTCACAGTACAAAACGCAAAAATCGCCACCTTTGGAGAAAAGGCAGAGGATATATTTTTTGTCACAGACTCAAACCATAGGGAAATTACTGACAAAGAACAGTTGCGCCGAATAGAAACCGCCATTGTTGATTTGCTGAACGACCACAATCCAACATAACACGAACATGTGACTTACAGGCTTTTATAATGATTCAGTCTCAAACGGTATTCCGCTCACTCCCCGTGATGGGTTCACTGCTATTATTACTGGCTCTTTGTGCAAACTCGGCCCAGGCCAATTCAGCTAAGAATCTATATGAAACCTTTCAGTCCAGCATTTTTCAAATTCGCGTCATGGAACTGGCATCGGGCAACAAAACCTCCATTGGTTCAGGCTTTTTGATCAGCAAACAAGGGCACATTGCCACTAACTACCACGTTATCTCGCAGTTCATTCAACACCCGGACCGATATCGCCTGGAATATATCAATCAAAATTCCAGCCCAGGCGAACTCAGTGTTGCCGATATAGACGTTGTACACGACCTCGCAATCGTCAAAGCCGCTCCGATCAAAGCCCCCGTGTTTAAACTGAAAGAATTAAAACTGGCCAAAGGTATGAGACTGTATGCCTTAGGCAATCCTCATGACCTGGGCATGAGCATTGTTGAAGGCACATATAACGGTCTGCTGGATCACTCTCTCTACGACAAAATCTTCTTCAGCGGCTCCTTGAACCCCGGCATGAGTGGCGGACCCGCACTCCATTCCAGTGGCGTAGTTTCCGGCATTAATGTTTCTACCGCGGGTAACCAACTCAGTTTTTTGGTGCCCGTCCAATATTTGCGCCGTTTGTTTGAGCAAGTACAACACCGTGACGGGGAACCCACCGCTGATTTTTTTGAACGCATAGAAATCCAGTTACGTGACAATCAGGCGCTGTACATGCAAAAATTTCTGGATAGCGAATGGCCCAGCACAGAATTTGGCGGTTTCAAACTTCCGGGCCAACTGGCGGATCTGTTTAAATGCTGGGGTGACCGCAGTAACGATAAAGAGTCCTATTTGCAACATTCTTACAGTCAATGCAGCAGCGATGACCGCATTTATCTGTCTCACGCATTTAGCACAGGAGGGATTTCCTACTCCTATGATTTATATCAAGCATCGGAACTCTCTTCGATGCATTTTTATAATCTTTATAAAAAAAATTTCGGCCAAGATTTACGAGTGAATTCCGCCGGCAAAGAGGACGTGAACAATTACGACTGTCACACCCGATTTACCCGGCTTGCAGACAAGGACTGGAAGTCTGCCCTGTGCGTACGCAGGTACAAGAAGTACCCATCCTTGTGGGATGTATCTCTGGAAATGGCCTTGGTTAACGACTCAGTAAAAGGCATCATCATCCAACTGGCATTAGCCGGGGTTAGTCGCGATTTAGCGCTGAAATTTATCGACAAGTTTTCCAAGGAAATCCATTGGCAGAAATAATCATAGAAGTTCTGAACCGCCTGGGGCATGTTTCGGAACGTCACAAGTTTGAACACTTACCGGTTACGGTGGGACGATCCTATCGAAATGACCTCATCATTGCGGACCAACATGTCTCGCCGCAGCACTTGTTGATATCGCAGGGAGAACAGGGACAGCAAGGTGAACAAAGTGCCACCTGGAAAATCCACGATCAAGGCAGTCACAATGGCATGTTTCTCAAACGCGCCAACAGCACGGTAAAGCGTGTAGACGAGACACTGGACTGGGTTGATATGGATTCGGGCGATGAGGTTATTATTGGCAAAACCCGGTTGCGATTCTACTCCACAGACCATCCGGTGGCAGAAACGCAAATGTTACCTAAACAGGACGCCCTCTCCCGGGTGGTAGGCAAACCCTTGGTGACTTCCACAATTTTACTCGGCTTCATATTGTTCTATATCCTGAACCATCAACTCAGTAGCAGCAAGCCCCTTTCCGCGGACAAGCTGATCGCCATGTCCTTACCGCCAGTGTTCATATCACTGGCGTGGGCAGGTATTTGGGCCTTTGTTGGTCGCGTATTGAAGCACGAAGCGAATTTCAGCGTCCAGTTCAGTATTACCCTACTATTTACCTTAAGCATTTTATTACTCAGCAATACCAAGGAGTATCTTCTATATAACTCCGGCAGCAGCACCATCAGCATGATTGTGGAAACCCTGGCCACCGGAATGTTGCTGGCCACTCTGTTGTATATCAATATGGAAAACAGCACCAACACCTCTATGAAAACCCGCCTTTGGACCAGCCACGGTGTCGCCTGGGGCATCTTGTTGGCCGGTATGTTCTTAAGTTATGCCAACAAGCCGGACTTCAGACACTCCCCTAACTTCCCCTCTGTACTCAAACCACCGTTTGCCAAAGTAGTCCCCAGCGAAGAGTTTGCAGATTTTCTCAAGGACAGCGAAGAACTGTTTGAACAGGAAATTGAAGACAAAGGATAACAGGGCAGTTCATTTGCCAAATAACCTCTGAGAACGGCTAACCCATAAGTACTAAGCAATTCGAGTGGGTTGCTTTCCTCAAACTGCGGTGTATAGTTACGGCCTATTCGTTTACTATCGATCGAGAGAAAACCATGAATGCCGATATAAAAACCAATATTCACTCCATTCCGACAACCATAAGAAGCATGACTCTCAAAGCAATATCTCTAAAAACAATATCTCTAAAAACAATATCTCTAAAAACAATATCTCTAAAAACAATGTCACTAAAAACAAAACCTATAGGAACAATAGCTCTACGTACAATGGCTCTACTCTTCCCGATGCTTATTTGTCATTCCGTCTATGCCGATAGTATTTTTGCTTTAAAAACCGGACAAGTGAATTGGGGCGAGGACACCATTACCGTGCAAGGTACCACAGTGGATATTAACTCCCATAAAGTGCGCCCGGTGGGACTGGAATATCACTATCTAATTTCCAACGGCCTCGCATTTGGCAGCGACATTTATTATCAAACGATGGACCTTAGCGGCTCACCGGACGCATACGCCAGCTACTATCGGTACCTGCTCCAGGCGAAATATTATTTTCCACCGGTACGAAAAGTTCGGTTTTATGCCGGCGGAGGTTTTGGACGGGGACGGCTCAACATCCATGGGAATAGTTCTGAACCCAATGCCATTTTAAGAGGAAACATTCAAGGTGCCACCGCCGGCATGAAAATACAAATCGCACCGCGTTTTGTTTTGAGCATGGAACTGCGCAAATCCCTCCTCGATCTCCATGACGGCAGTGATGCATATGACGGTAATAATACTGAGTTTTTTCTCTTAATGAGTTTCAACAAAGACCGAGCTCATATGTTTTAATATTTGCCCCAGAAAATAAATGCATTAAAAACACCAGCGCCTATTAAACTTTCCCTGGTGTTTTTATCTTTGAGACCCCTTAATGCGTTTGTGAGACTTTTGAGCATCGGCGTCGTTAAAATAGTACACTGCATTGAAACTGTAAGCCATTACGGAGTTATTTTTCTGGGTATCCTTTACATTAAAATACTGCATCAGTTCGGCATGTAAAGCCAAGCGTTTATCCATTAAGAAAGTGCCAATTGAAGTCCCTAACACGAATCCAGTGCTGCCCAAGGAATCCGCACTCCCATCGACTCTGTCCTGAACTTCGGTACGAATTTTGTACACACCGGCTTTAAAATTCATGAAACTGGTTAGACTGCGCGAGGACAACACGCTGTAAGAGAACAACAGGCTCCCACCCTGCATATGCAAAAAAACATCCCGCCCCGTCCAGCTAACATCGGCCTGCCCCATATTAAACAGCTCCAAATATCCGGAAAACGCATTGGCCTTGTGATTATAAAATCGATACCCCAGAATCAGCTTTTTCTGCACACTTTCATTAACATCCTGGTAATTGTACTGTGCCGTTCCGCCCCCTGCCCCGGCAAACACGTCACCATAGGATTTAACAGGAAAAACCGTAATGATCGCCGGTAAAACTATGGCACCCAGCATTTGAAACAAGCCCATCACCTA
This sequence comes from Gammaproteobacteria bacterium, assembly GCA_029882975.1. Taxonomy (NCBI): domain Bacteria; kingdom Pseudomonadati; phylum Pseudomonadota; class Gammaproteobacteria; species Gammaproteobacteria bacterium. The sequence continues at coordinate 116,972 of JAOUJW010000004.1, read as the reverse complement.
CCCCTAGTCGTATTGTTGTTAGTGCAAATACCGCAAAAACCTGCACCTGAACTATCATACTAAATATTGACGCCTTAGGGAAAACCGGCAAGCGGACGTAGAATGGTCTATATTCCTTTGTATTTCAACAAGCTGCTGTATTTTGCTTTAGATTTATCAAAACGGGCAACAATGGCTATCTCACCCTCACCGATGGGCACATAACCGGAAAACACGTTGCCCGCCTGTTCCAGAAAATACCATTGATCCCCAATAGTCACCGCTACCTCGACCGCCTCCGGCACTCGAATTTTGAACAATTCAGGCTGACCACTGGCCAATTGATTGTCAATGGGGCTATAGAGAAAGACATCTTGTTCAGTGTATTTTTTGTATCGAGTGGGAAAGCGCACCCTGCCATCTCCCGTTTGCGCCACGACGGTGTATTCCAATGTGGATATCTTTGGGCTGTTATTTTGGGCGGCCTGCGAGAAAAAATGTAGAACGTATTCACCTGCCTGGGGAAACAGAGAGTAGATTCGGTAACGATCACCTTCTCGTTGCAAAAACACTTGATCCCGTGACAACACCTGTCGATCCTGCTGTAACTGGGCGGAAATTTTTATACCCGGAGGTACTTTTAAAGACATTTCCAAACGGCCGTTGGTATAGATGACCCCTTCCGGATGGCTGTCCACTTGGATACCGCTGTCGAAATAAGCATCGTGGAACATGGGAAAGGTTTTTTGCGATCCCCGTTGAGCTACGATTTTGTATTCCAAGGCCCGGGTGAAACTGGAATCGAGCTTCCGGTCCTTGGTAAAAACCTGTAACCGGTATTCCCCCTCTTGAGGAAACACCGCACTAATGGCCGTTTTGCCCCTTGCCTGGGTCCAGTAAAATTGATGCCGATCCAAGGGTGTGTCAGTTAAATACAAATAGGCTGTTATCTCAGACTGCTCCGGAACATAGAGTGACAAATTCAGCTGCTCATTGGTGCGAATGACCGCCTCATTGTGACTGTCCAAACGTAGACCGTGTTCAAAAAATTCTGAATTCAAATACACAGTACGATTAAAATCGGTAAAACTCTTGGGACGTTCCAACAGCTGCCAACGTTGTTCTTTAGGATAGTGACTGAAAATAAACTGCTGCGGCTCACTTAGAAAATAAAACTCACGAAAGCGCTTTTTAAAACGTTTGGACTTTCGATCAATGGTTCCGGCACCCCAAGTGGCGTCCACCAGGTACCACTCACCATCGATACGGACGGCATTCCATGCGTGGTTCTCATTGCTGTCCGCGTCACCTGCCTGATACCCAAAACCTTTGGCATAACCGCTGATTTTAACGGCCTTTAAACCCGCAATCGCGGCCATATCGATAAACAAGCGCGAGTACGCATCACAGACCCCTCGGCGGCGTTTCAATACATGAGCTGTTTTTACAGCACGATTGCGGTACCGCCCTGAAAAATAGGATTTGGTGTCGTAAGCAATGTTCTCGGTGATCCAGCGGTATATAGCCCTGGCTTTTTCACGTTCAGAGCGCGCCGGTTTTATTAAATAAGGTACTAAATGTTTAATGGAACGGGTCTGTTGTCGCGGCGTGTTCAAAACATGGCGGTCAATGTGTACATATTGACTCACCCCATCCGGGCGGGTATCTGCCGGCTCAGATCCGGATAGATTGGCAAACACCGGAGTGTTGAATAGCAATAAACCTGCGGGTAATAAATGCAAAAAACCAAGCGCCTTCATAACCACCGTAAACTCCGGAATTTCTGAACCCAATCTCAATTTATAACGACTTCCCACACCCAAACCTTAGACCCTTGAGCGCAGACAAGCTTCACATTCTCAACACAATGATTTACAGGGAATTCTTAACCCCCTACGAACTCCAAGGCATTACCGTCCGGATCGCGTAAAAACAACGCATTGCGCCCGGACCGGCTGCGGGTAAAGGAGATCCCGTGTTGCTCCAAGCGTTGTATCAATGCCTCTATATCATCCGCTGCAAAAGCCACATGGCGGTCATAGCCGCCGTGAAGCGGCCGTCCCTCAACCGGGTCGGGGTTGGGCTGCTGAATCAGGTGAAGCTGTTGTGGGCCCAACTCAAACCAAACACCGGGATAACCCAAATCCGGTCGATCTGAGGATTTTTCCAGGCCGATAATCTCCTGGTAAAATCGCTCTGATACGACAGTGTCCGCCACCAATAAGCTGACGTGTAGCAAGGTAGAAATGGTCATAGTTCCATCCGATAGTTTTATTAGTAAACGGGCAAAACGCTTTTACCCGGCGCGGCGGAATTTACGATTGTGGCGACATTTGCGATCGAGCTGACAAATACCCCGCCAAAACAATGAGTAAGCCACCCAACCATTCCTCTTGGCTCATGCGTTCATGACTTAACCAGTGGGATGACAGTGCCGCCGCAACCAACTCGAACAGCAATATTATGGCTGAACGGTGCAGGGGTAAATGGGTGACTCCATACTGCACTGTGAACGTCATGAGCATAACCAGCGCTCCACCAATAAACAAAGTACCGGTCACCACACCGGCACTTATCTGGGGCACACTGGCGCCCTGCACCAGTAGCAAAACCGCGCTAAGTACGGTGACTCCCAACCATGCCGCCAGATTTTTTGCCGGTACCGAGGTTTCCTGTAATTTACGCACCGCTGCATTGCCCAACGCAAATGCCATCCCCGAGGTGATAGCCAACACATCCGCCCTGGACTGGGGCCAGGGGAATCCTATAGCCGGGTCCCACAACATGATCAACGCCCCCACAATAGCCACAACCAACGTCGACCAGGACAACCATGTGAGCCGTTCCCCCAGCCACCAGCGACTCAGTAAGGTCGCCCACACCGGCGAGAGGTAAAACAGCAGTAACACCCGCATCACATTGCCTTCCAATATCGCCAGAATAAAGGCCACATTGCACCAGGCATTACCTGCCGCTACCAGAAACACAATGTGGGGCAATCGAGAAAACTCTTTCAAGTGTTTGTAATAAAACAACATACCTACGGATAGAGCGACACTATAGACCATTAATGTGATCCAAAGCCCACTCAGTCCGCGCGTTTCGAGAAACCTCAAGGGATACCAGGACACCCCCCACAGGGTGGCGGCTACCAATAGTGAAATAATGGGCCAAAATTGATTTTGGGTATTAGGATTGGTTGACATAGAGTGAATGATTTATACTACACAGTTTTGCGAAACCACATCGTGGCAAAAACCAGAATCAATGAATCCGGACCTGAACAAATTAAAATCCTACCCGTTTGAGAAATTGTTGCAATTGAAAACGGGCATCACTCCGCCAGAGGGTTTGGAGCCAATTGCGTTGTCCATTGGCGAGCCCAAACACGAAGTGCCGAATTTTGTCGCTCCCGAATTGCTCAAACACCTGAGCAGTCTGGGGCAATACCCCTTGAGCAAAGGCACGGACGAATTACGCCAATGCATTAGTGACTGGCTGACGCGTCGTTTCCATCTGAACGAAGGCAGCGTAAGCCCCGCCGAGCATGTCATTCCAGTCAATGGCACTCGCGAAGCCTTGTTTGCCTTCGCCCAGGCGGTGGTCGACCGACAGCAAAACCCGCTTGTCATCATGCCCAATCCCTTTTACCAGATTTATGAAGGAGCCGCCTTATTGGCCGGCGCCGAACCCTATTACCTTAATACTGTAGCAGAAACACATTTCGTTCCAGATTTTGAGCAAGTCCCGGCCCAAGTGTGGTCCCGCTGTCAACTGCTGTATTTGTGTTCACCCGGCAACCCCACCGGAGCCGTCATGGACTTGCCGTCTTTGCAAAAGCTGATTCAACTGGCTGACGAACACGATTTTATTATCGCCTCGGATGAGTGTTATTCGGAAATTTATTTTGATGAAACCGCACCGCCACCAGGCTTATTACAGGCAGCACAGGCGATGGGCCGGACCGATTTCAAACGTTGCGTGGTATTTCACAGTTTGTCCAAACGTTCCAATGTGCCCGGACTACGATCCGGCTTTGTCGCCGGCGACGCCGCCGTCTTGAAGAAATTTTTACTGTACCGGACTTATCACGGCTGTGCAGTACCATTGTTTATCCAAGCTACGAGCATCGCTTTGTGGAATGACGAGGAACATGTGCGACAAAACCGGGATATATACCGACACAAGTTCGACTCCGTATTAAAAGTGTTACAACCCCATTTGCAAGTGGAGCACCCACAAGCCGGATTTTACTTGTGGCCGCAAACACCCAGCGATGACGAAACCTTTGCAAAAGAATTGTATCGCAGCCAAAACATAACCGTATTACCCGGTACGTATTTGTCCCGCGATACCAGCGACGGCAATCCCGGTAAAAACCGAGTCCGCATTGCCCTGGTCGCCACCGAGTCACAGTGCCTGGAAGCAGCCAATCGCATGGTGAGTTTCATACAAAAAGGAATCTAAGAGATTATCCGCAATTAAGCGAACTAGTGCTTAACATTTATTAAAACAGTTTAAACGAACATTACTGACATCAGGAGCAAGCAGAATGACCGATTTACAAAACGTCATTGAAGAGGCATTTGAACACCGTGCCGACATTACCCCTCGCAGCGTAGACACCCATGTGAAAGAAGCCGTAACCATGGCTATCGACCAACTGGATAAAGGCCGCTTGCGCGTTGCCGAAAAAATTGACGGCGAGTGGGTGGTGAATCAATGGCTGAAAAAAGCGGTATTACTGTCTTTTCGCATTGAAGACAACCGCTTTATGAAAGGCGGTTTCACCAACTATTTTGATAAAGTGGACTCCAAGTTCGCCGATACCAACTCGCGTGAATTCCGTGAAAGCGGTGTCCGCATTGTACCGCCGGCCACCGCTCGGCGCGGTTCTTACATTGCTCCCAATGTGGTGTTAATGCCCTCTTACGTCAACATCGGTGCTTATGTAGACAGCGGCACTATGGTGGACACCTGGGCCACCGTAGGCTCCTGTGCACAGATTGGTAAAAACGTACACTTGTCCGGGGGCGTCGGCATTGGTGGTGTGTTGGAACCTGTACAAGCCAACCCCACCATTATCGAAGACGATTGCTTCATCGGCGCTCGTTCCGAAGTGGTGGAAGGGGTGATTGTGGAAAAAGGCTCGGTTATTTCCATGGGGGTTTACATCGGTCAAAGCACGCGCATTTACAACCGTGACACCGGCGAAATCACCTACGGTCGTATCCCCGCGGGTTCGGTTGTGGTCTCCGGCAACCTGCCCTCCAAAGACGGCAAATACAGCCTCTACTGCGCAGTCATTGTGAAGCAAGTGGATGAGAAAACCCGCAGCAAAGTGGGCATCAATGAGTTATTGCGAGACATTTAATGCTGACGTTGTACGGCATTAAAAACTGCGATACGGTACGTAAAGCCCGCAAGTGGCTGGATGCTCAAGCGGTGGCATATGCATTCCAGGACTTGCGCGAACAGGCCGTACCGCAACAACAGTTGCAACAATGGCTGCAACAGTTAGGCTGGGAAACCGTGGTCAATCGCCGCGGCACAACGTGGCGACAGTTAGACGCCGGTGACAAAGACGCCATGGACAACAACAAAGCCCTGACTCTGATCAGCCAACATCCTGCTTTAATCAAACGCCCGGTACTGCAAGGACCGGGCATATTACAGGTAGGATTTTCGGAATCTAATTACACTGAGCTGTTAAAGACTTAAGTTGTTAAAGACTGATGTTGTTAATGACTGAGTTGTTAGAGACTGAGTTGTTAGAGACTGAGTTGTTAGAGACTGAGTTGTTAGAGACTGAGTTGCGGAAATACACGCACAAATAAAAACGCAAAGACCGATAGCAAAAAGGAAAGTCCGTGTCCAAGACCTTAGAACTGGCTAAAGACCTCATCGCCAGAAACTCCGTTACTCCCGCCGATGCCGGTTGCCAGGAGATGATGGGCCAATTTCTCCAACCCTTGGGCTTTGATGTGGAACCCATGCGCTTTGGTGAGGTGGACAATCTGTGGGCGCGCAAAGGCACCGCAGAACCCTTGTTGGTCTTTGCCGGACACACGGACGTAGTCCCCACCGGACCGGAACAGCAATGGCGCTTCCCGCCCTTCGAACCCACAGAGCACGATGGCTATTTGTACGGTCGCGGCGCTGCCGATATGAAAGGCTCTTTGGCCGCCATGTTAACGGCGTGCGAATCTTTCCTGGCCCAACATCCACAGCACAAAGGCAGCATCGGTTTTCTCATCACCAGCGACGAAGAAGGCCCCGCCGTGGACGGCACAGTGAAAGTAATTGAAGCTTTGGAAGCCCGGAATGAAAAAATCACTGCTTGTGTGGTGGGCGAACCCACCAGCACTCAGCATGTGGGTGATGTGATTAAAAACGGTCGCCGCGGTTCCCTGGGTGCTGAACTGACCGTTTATGGTGTACAAGGTCATGTGGCCTACCCACATTTGGCACAAAACCCCATTCATCATTTTGCCCCGGCATTGCAAGAGTTAACCGCCATGCAATGGGATATGGGCAACGAGTTTTTCCCGCCCACCACCTTTCAAGTGTCCAACATCAACGGCGGCACCGGTGCCACCAATGTCATTCCCGGCGAATTGAAACTGCTGTTTAATTTTCGCTTCTCTACCGAAACCACACCGGAACAACTGCAACAAAAAGTGGAACAAGTGCTAAACCATCACGGCATCAAATACCAGCTGGACTGGAACCTATCCGGTATGCCCTTTCTAACCCCCAGCGGCACACTGGTAACCGCAGCCACTCAGGCTGTGCATGAAGTCAGCGGACGTGATACGGAGTTATCCACCAGCGGCGGCACCTCCGATGGCCGCTTCATCGCGCCTACCGGTGCTCAAGTACTGGAACTGGGCCCCTGCAACGCCACCATCCACAAAATCGACGAATGCGTCAAAATCCAGGACCTGGATGATTTGTCCGCCATGTACGAGCGGATTATGGTGCATATGCTGGCTTAAACAAGTCACACTTCATTTTAACCATCAGTAGACTGGATTAGCTCAGCGTAATCCGGTGACACGCTTGAAGGCCCCCCTCAATCTTTCATTGGCACACGATTTCCAATACCTATAGTCGCGCTCATCACAGTGATACATTCGCGATGTATTATAAAGCAAGCGACTTGACTCGAATGGTTGTTTCACTTCCAGATTGAATATGGCCACGTATCTCCAGGTCACAAGCTTCAGAAACCAACCACAAGGAAATTCGGTTAATTAGAGTGTCTCGTCCTAATTTCGCCGTCCCTTTGAGAGCGCACTCCCACACCGTTAATACATACCAACCCCCGGCTTTCAACTTTTCACAATTGAGCCCATCCAATTCTTTATTGCGGGATAATTTTTTTCGCCAGAAATTTTTATTCTTTTTGGGCCAAGTGAATGCCGGGCAATCGTGTTGATGCCAAAAACAACCATTTATAAATATAACTGCATTGTATTTGGGAAATACTAAATCAGGCTTTCCCGGTAACCGTTTATCATGTAGTAAATATCGAAAACCTTTTTTGAATAAGCCCTTCCTGATAACCAACTCCGGCTTCGTATCCCCCGCCTTGACCCTGGACATGCAAAACTTTCTCTGTTCCTTGGTCAGGCTGTCAACCATAGTCGATTCTAAAGTTGGATTGAATTCGCATGGACTCTATCGTGACATAAGTTGCATAGAGTTATTAGATTTTCCACAGTATTCGAACCACCCTCTGCATGATGAACTTTATGATGCAACTCCAATATCCTTGGGTCAGCGCGATTATATTCACTTATATGCCACCCGCATTCCGAAACCTGACATTTATATCCGTCACGGCGTAAAACTTCACGACGAGTTTGGTCTGAAATCCGCCTGTCATGTTCATGCGACTGTCTGTCCATTTCCAATAAATAGGTACCGACCGGCAGTTCCGGCATACCCGTTTGTTTAGTGACCACGGGCCAACCAAACTCAGTTCGCAACTCCCTTACCCTCCTAGCCCATTCGGAGCGGTTTTTTGCTAAGTAACGAAGCTCTTCACCAGTCACCAATTTTCCTACATTCATTCTCAAATACTTCAGAAGTCTTGCACGTACTCCTATATCTTTCATATTACGTATGGCATTGGCTTCGTTCCAGCGATGCGCGCCCTCTAAATCTTGTCCTGTACTCAACATAATGTATTGGTCAGGCCGCAAATTTGCTATATCTTGTCCTGAAAGATCCTTTACATATTCTTCTTTTGCCATTTCTTGGTAGGTTACACCGGACATAATAGGCCACCCAAACTGTACTCGAAGCTCCCGAACCCTTCTGGCCCACTCACTTATACCTGCCACCACCATTAACTCTTCACCTTCGATTACTGTATCGGGATACTCTAACAAGTAGTGGAGAATTCGATCACGCGCAGACGACTTATCAGTGGAAATCAATGAACTTCCCAACTCCCACAATAAATAGTGTGCAGGAACCAATCCTTTTACCTGATTCCTCAAACCACCCGAGGCCAACTTCCTTTCGAAATCAAGCAATAGATCAACCAGCTCTTTTCTTAGTTCTTCAGGTGACCAACCGGAGTGCTTCGTCATAGCATCTATGCTACGCGTCGATGTTTCTTTCGTAACAATTCCAAAACCACTTTCGCAACCGCACCTCCAAGTTGAGGAGGAACTGCATTTCCTATTTGCTTGGCGATTTCAATTTTTGACCCTACGAATTTAAACTCATCAGGGAACCCCATCAATCTCGCCGCTTCTCTGTGGGTTATAGGCCTATGCTGATCCGGATGAAGATACCTTCCCTTTTCAGGTTTAAAAAATTCTGTTCGAATCGTTACTGAAGGTCGATCCCACCACAGTCTTCCAAAAAGATCTGTACCGCCGGTTTTTTTCTTTATCCAACACTTTGGTGTCAAGTGTGGCGCATTTTTCTGTAAACTAAATCTGTTCCCTCCCTTGGGAACTGCTCTATATCGTTCTTGGCTCAGTTTTGTTGGGTTGCGACCAAAGTGTAAATTCAAAGGAGGATCGCAAGAACGAATTTCCGTGCCCAAAGGCTTTGGCAAATCTTTAATACATTCAGCTACAGTTTTCCACTTTAATCTACCGTCTTTACCATCCTTCGAATGAGTTTGTTTTGGCGGAAATGAAATAAACGCATCGGACTTACCGGACTTCCAACCTATTATAATGGCTCGTTTTCTGGTTTGAGGAGCACCGTAGTCAGCAGCATTTAAAACATCCGCCGCGGTGTTGAATCCAAGAGAAGATGCCCGCTCGCATATAGCGGAATACTCCGGCGACTTCAATAAACCCTGCACATTTTCAATAACAAATGCCTGTGCACCGGATAATTCCACTACATCCATAAAAGGCTCCCACAACTCCCTCCTTTTGTCGCCCTTTCTTTTTTTGTTCAGCAAACTGAATCCTTGGCAAGGTGGCCCACCGACAACAACATCAGCTTTCGGGACTTTCGGTTTACGAGCCAACCAAGCTTCAATATCCTCACATACCGGCTCACAATTTTTAAAGTTTTCCTTGTGAGACTCCACGGCACTGATATTATTATCCAAACTGAAAATGCAGTTAAATCCTCCACCATATCTGTTATCAGTGAAACCCAAAGTCAGTCCGCCCGCTCCCGCAAACAAATCAATCAACTTTAACTCCATTGGCACCTCTGTTATTTGTATTCTATTTCTTCTTCGGCCACAAAAAGCTCGCGCTGCTCAACCGGAGGATATTTGGCAACATACTCGCGCATAAATTCTCTTAAAACCTGAGCAGCTGGTTTGTCTTGATTTCTGCATGTTGTTAAGAACTCGCTATGCAAGTCCGGGTCAATCCTAATTCTAATTGAAGAACTTTTGATCATTTTTTAGCCGTTTTGGATACACATTTGTGTATCCATTGTAGCTACATTTGAATTCAATACAAGTCACAACCTAGTTGTCAGGCAACCGTTAAGGCGTGCTGCCTGCATTGAAAATTTGGAATCCAAATGATCAGCCGACCCATTCTACTTCGTCGTTTGACAGACAACTGTGTTTTCGAATCTGAAAGGTATTTGTTGATCTAAGTGCAGACTGAAACTCCAGCGAATCGCTTGGCTGAACCACCCACCTATAAAATTTCAGAGAAATTATTGTTACCAATAACTACCACGGATAATTAAACACAACCGTCAACTCGGTTCCTTCGCTGCCGCTGGCTACGTCAGCACGGTATACACCACCGGAAGCAGTAATGAGTCTGACGCCGGTACCTACGCTGACACGTTTTTCGCGCCACAGGGCCGATGTGGTTTCGGAGACAGATGCAGCTTCCACGAAGAAAGCGGTTTGGATGCCGGTGCGTACGTCTCGCCATATCCAGTAGTCGAAGGGTGTGGCTTCCTGAAAGAAATTCCAACGAAACTCTACGCCCAAATAAGCCGAATGAGCGCCTTTGTAACGGCTGCCGGGATAGGAACGCAAGCGTTGGTCACCCCCCATGTCGCGGGCGGTGCCGTATTTTCTTTCATTGTAGGTAGTCAATGCCAACGCATTGCGCGCATCCTCGCAGGCAGTGTCGCCGGGGGTGCAGGGTTCCAGCTCAGCAAGAATCGCTGTCATATTGGTTTCGCCTTCGCGAGTGACATGGGCGTCGGATTGAAAATAGTTTAACGCCAGTGTGTTGTATTTGCCTACGGGAATGTAACCAAAAAGACTGGTATCCATCACCCACAGGTCCGGTGATTTAATGTCTCTGGCTTTGTGCTTACTGTAATTCAGGTCCAACCTGAAGCCTCGCCTGGGGTCGAAATGGTCGTCGGTTAAATCCAGCTGAAAAGATAAGCTGTTTTGGGTGTTTTTTTCCTGGATATTTACGCTGTTAAGAAACTCACCATTGCTGTCTCTTAATGCATCAATGCGATATTCCATCCGGTTGTGGTTAATGCGAAAGTTGAATCGCTTGTCATAAAAACTAAAGACCAGGGCATTGTGGAGACTTTTAAAGAACCCGACTTCCATAATGTTAAAATCATTCTTGGCGCCCTCCATGCCGCGTTTGGAATAGAAGTTGATGCTGGCTTTAGTGATATTCTGATAGGCCGCTTCCATACTGAGCCACTTACCGGCCAAGGGAATTTCGTGCAGAAAAAGCATGGAACCACCGGCATCACCACCGATGGCTAATGCATCTATGTCGATGGTGGTCCCATAGACATTGGAGAAACTGCCCAATACCGTAAGCCCCGAACCAATACCTGGCACACTGTAGGGCAAGGGAAGCACCACGTAGCCGCTCTGAGTGATGTATTGATCGGTTCGTCTTTCCGGTATCTGTACGTCTGCCACTGCGCTTTGCGCTTGCAGCAAGAGCATTGTGCAAACTATTGCGAGGTATGTGCTTTTGTGATTCATCTTGATATCCTTTTAAGACCTTTTATGTCCTTCTAAAAGCATAGAGTCTTATAAACAGGTTACTAGGATTTTAGCAGGGATAAGCCAGCTACCCCGGCCGTGGATTGCGAATTTGTCGGCTCATCCGCTACGTCTTTGCTGAAAAAATAGGATTTTTGACTGATCAACAAGAATACCGTCAGTGCCAGTAAGAACACCGTCTGGATGACTTTACTGTCGGGATGCGTCGCAAAGATCTCGTTAAACACATTGGCCGTCAGATGCAGTAACACCGCGACGAGTATGTTGCGATTGGCTTTGTAATACAGCCAATTCATCAGCAGCACGAACGGGAACAGACTCAGCAAAAAATTTATACTGTAAATAACCCCATCCACCACCAAGTTACTGTGGTAGTAGCCATTAACAAACGCCAGGGGTAAATGCCAAATGGCCCAATACACGGCAAACAGCATTGACGTGGTAAACAGGCTGTAGCGCCTACGCAGGCAGTCGGTACCATAGGAATGCCAGGCCAATTCTTCAATAACGGGGGCCATGATCAAGATAAACCAGACAGGCAATACTCCCGAGCTAAAGCTCGCCTGTCCGCTGATGATGAATTGATCACTACTATGCCCTATTAAGAGCGAAAGGAGCATGGACAGCAGAATACTTAGCGGCATGAGTAACACAGAAAGTAGTAAATAGGGCAACGTGGATTTTTGGAAATTCGTCAGGCGCGATACGACATCCCTCATCACCTTTTTATCTTTGGCCGAATAATACAACGCGACCAACAAGGGGCCGCATAAGCCCAACAAGCCGAAAAAACTGACGTAAGCGCTGTAGTCCGCAGCATCGGCTCGGTGGCTGAGATAAGCGGCCGGTGCCCAACAGGCCCAGGCAGTCAGCGCGCTATAGCCATAGAAGCGAAAAGCGAAGCGGTAATGTGTGACCATGATGACCTCCAAGTGGTGGAAAACCTGGCGAAAACTTTTTCTTTTAGCTGACTAAAAGTTTAGTCTTTAACGCCATGCTTGTCAATAATTATTTAGTCGACTATAATTTATATATCTTTCTTTTGTAATATCAAAGATATAATTCCGACGAGGAATACCCCATCATGACCGAATTTGGCAAACGAGAACTGAACAAGGCTCGAACCCGGCTGAATATTCTCAATGCCGTTTACGAACTGAGTTCGACGGTAAATTTCCGCGATTTGAAAGTCATGCGAATTGCAGAATCCGTTGGCATCACGGAAATGACGTTTTTCAATTATTTTCAAAAAAAGGAAGATATCCTCAAATACATGATGGGGCATTGGGGTTTGAACTTGCTTTATTTGCAGCGACAAGCACCCCTCGCAGGTGAAGCGGCCATTCGGCGCTTGTTCGCCCACACTGCAGGCTTGGTCAACAAGCACCCACGGCTTCTCGCCAGTTTCGTTGCCTCTTTACTCAGTAATGAAATCGAACCCCATGCCATGGAAATAGAAGGCGCGGATCGCTACTTGCGCTATCCGGATGCGCCCGATTTGTATGAAATCAGAATTCCCACAGGTAACGACACCATACTGCAACACTTAGCGGAAATTGAATCCGACAAGGACCATACTGCGACCTTATTGCATTTGGCTTCCAGTTTTTATGGGGATGTGATCCTTGCCCATACGGCGGGATTGGATCTGGAACAGCTGTATGAAAATAGTTTGGATATGATATTTGCCAATCCATACCCATAACACCTCGCTAAAGAAGCGCGAGTTGTGCGAACAGAGCATTTTGCCCTACTTTCTATTTCCTTTCCCTTCCCTCTCTTCAAATTCACAAATTCTGTGCATTGGATCCCTGTTTATTGTCAATTCTTGGTTAAACTTGTAGGTACACCGATCACCTATTGTAGGCCTATGATATTTCAAAGCATAACACCGAAAAAACTCCGGTATTTTCCGGCCCTGTTTTTCTGTTTGACCTTATTGGCGGCGTGCGGCGGTAAGAACCAACCGCTGCTGCCCAAACTGGCCCCCGGAAGTACTATCTTAAGTTTCGGTGACAGCCTCACCTTTGGCACCGGCGCCAACCCGCAAAGCAGCTACCCGGCCTTGTTGCAGCAACTCAGTGGACTGCCGGTCATCAACGCCGGTAAGCCGGGGGAAATCAGCGCTGACGGCGTCCAACGTTTGCCTGCCTTATTGGACCAACACCAACCGGCGCTATTGATCCTCTGCCACGGAGGTAATGACATGCTGCGTAAGAAAAACCTCAGTGAAACACAATCCCACTTACGCGATATGATCCGGGAAGCCAAAAGCCGGGGGGTGGCAGTGGTGTTGCTGGGCGTACCTAAACCCAAACTGTTGTCTTTAAAGCCTGCAGCATTCTATCAAGAGCTGGCCACGGAATTACAAGTTCCTTTTGAGGCCGAGATTATTGCAGAAGTGTTAAGCGATTCGGATCTGAAATCCGACCCTATCCACCCCAATGCCAAAGGCTATGCACGGATAGCCACTGCGGTACACAAATTGCTTATCTCTACGAAGGCATTGTAGTTCACGAAGGTGCCGGTGTTCACCAAATGGGTTAACAAAAGTATTGGTTCAGCCGATATTATTTGCAGCAAATTCAATTGAGGAGTACAGGCAGTGGAACAGCCATCCGAAAAACGTCATTTTTCCCGCATACCTTTCCAGGGGCCGGTCCACGTTACCAGTGTTAACGGTAAATGGGATACAGATCTATTGGACATTTCCCTAAACGGAGCTCTAATCAGGAAACCCGACAATTGGCCCGGTAAAACCGACGAGCACTTTATGTTAGTCCTGGACCTCACCAACAGCGATGTGGATATACGTATGGAAGCTGTAATCGCTCATGAAGAGAAAGACCGCGTGGGCTTACAGTGCAAACATATAGATCTGGACAGCATCACTCATTTGCGCCGCCTGGTGGAACTGAATCTGGGCGATGCCCTTATGTTAAAGCGAGAATTGTCCGCATTGGGTTAAGAATGAGCTTCAAATCAAAGCTAAAGCTTCACTGAGTTTGCTCACCGCCATTACTTCCATAGACTCTATGGCAGTCTTAGGTTTGTTCGCTGCAGGAACAATTGCGCGCTTAAAGCCGTGTTTTGCGGCTTCACGCAGCCGCTCTTGACCGCTGGGTACGGGCCGAATCTCCCCGGACAAACCCACTTCCCCAAACACCACCAAATCCTGCGGTAAAGGCCGATCACGCAAACTGGAAACCACTGCCAACAACACAGCTAAATCCGCACTGGTCTCCACGATTTTTACCCCGCCCACCACGTTGATAAAAACATCCTGATCCCCGGCAGCCACGGCACCATGTCGGTGTAACACAGCCAGCAACAAAACCAATCGATTCTGATCCACTCCCACCGCCAAACGCCGAGGGTGGCCGTGACGGTTTTCATCCACCAAAGCCTGCAGTTCCACCAACAATGGACGTGATCCTTCCCACACCACCATGACCACACTGCCGGAAGAAGCTGCATCACCGCGACTCAGAAAAATTGCAGAAGGATTATTCACCTCGCGCAAGCCCTTGTCGGTCATGGCGAACACCCCTAATTCGTTCACTGCACCAAATCGATTTTTGTTGCTGCGCAGGGTTCGGTAACGATTGTCGGTGGAGCTTTCGAGCATTAAAGAACAATCGATCAGGTGCTCTAAAACCTTGGGTCCGGCCAGAGAACCGTCTTTGGTCACATGCCCTACAATTAATAACACAGTATCACTTTGTTTGGCGTAGCGCGTTAAATAAGCCGCACTTTCTCGCACCTGCCCCACCGCCCCCGGTGCCGATGCCACCTCAGCCAAATGCATCACCTGAATCGAATCGATAACCAACACTTTGGGCTTAACCGGTTCTATCACCGAGCATATGGTCTCGACATTGGTTTCGGTAAGCAAATGCAATCGATTGGTGGCCAGACCCAGACGTTTAGCCCGCAAGGCCACTTGCTGCAAAGATTCCTCGCCGGTGATGTAAACCGCGTTTAAATCCGACGGCAATTGACATAAAACTTGTAATAACAGCGTACTCTTTCCCGCCCCCGGATTTCCGCCGATCACTATGGCAGAACCGGGCACAAAACCACCACCCAAGACTCGGTTCAGTTCGCTGATTCCGCTGTCAATTCGGGGATGATTGGCAACATCAATACTGTCCAGAGTACACAAGCGGGCTTGGGTTGACCCCGCATAACCATCGATATTTCGCGAAGCTTTACCCAATCGCACCTCTTTCAAGGTGTTCCACACACCACAGTGATCACACTGCCCTTGCCACTTGGTATGCTCACCGCCACAGTCGGTGCACACAAATGCAGATTTTTGTTTTGCCATATTAAATGATCGCTTTAAAGGCCCTGGACACCGCTACTATCAAACCTCGGTCTCGGTAAACTCAACACGCCCGGTGATACCACAAAACAATTCATACGAAATGGTACCCGCTTGCAACGCGATTTCATCGGCGGGCAATCCATCACCCCATAAGGTGACATTGTCACCGACTCTGGCCTGTGGGCAAGCACGCAAGTCCACAGTAATCATATCCATGGAAACCCGCCCCAGCAACTGGCAACGTACCCCATTGACCAGCACAGGGGTACCGGTGGGAGCATGACGTGGATAGCCGTCACCGTAACCAATGGCTGCCACTCCCACCGACATCTGCTCCGGACAAACCCAGGTGCCGCCATAACCAATGGCATCACCTTTTTTCAGTTGCTTAATTGCGATCAATTCCGTGCTCAGCGTCATCACCGGTCGCAATCCCAATGCCTGTGCGCTTTGATCCAACAGTGGACTGCCGCCATAGAGCATAATCCCCGGACGCACCCAATCCCTATGGCTTTGGGGCCAAGCCAATATGCCGGCGGAATTAGCCAGTGAACGAGGTGCGTTCACCTCATGGGTGTGGTCATCAAAAAAGCGGATCTGTTTTTCTGTGGTCGAGTTATCGGTATCGTCTGCACAGGCCAAGTGAGACATAAGCACAAATTTAAAACCGGATTGTTGCACCACAGTCAGCGCTTGGTGAAATTCTTCAACGGAAAATCCCAGACGATGCATGCCGCTGTCCAGTTTCAGCCACAAAGTGGATTGTTGTGGTCGCTCAAAAAAACCGTTTTGTTGCAGACCGCGAATTTGTTCCAGACTGTGAATCACCATGTCCAGCTTGTTGTGGTCAATCTCCGCCAGCTCCGAAGTATGGAAAAAACCTTCCAGGAGTAATATGGGAGAAGTGATACCACTCAAGCGAAGTAGCAAGGCCTCGTCCAAACTCGCTACACCATAGGCATCGGCCGTGTGTAAAGCATTGGCTACACGGAGCACACCATGACCATAGGCATTGGCTTTAATTATGGCAACAATGCGTCGACCCGGCGCGTATTGGCGCGCACACTCAAGGTTATGCTGTAATGCGGATAAATTGATGCCGGCGCGTGTAGCTCGGCTCATGCATATCCTTCTTCGTACACATGGGATATGTGATTTTCAAAGCGGGTATATTGCCCCAAGAAGGTCAAGCGCAAAGAACCTATGGGACCATTACGTTGTTTTCCGATAATGATTTCCGCCGTTCCTTTATCTGGACTGTCTTCGTTATAAACCTCGTCACGGTAGATAAATACAATCACATCCGCGTCCTGCTCAATCGCGCCGGACTCCCGCAGATCAGACATCACGGGGCGTTTATTGGGACGCTGTTCCAAACTTCGGTTCAACTGC
The DNA here is from genome assembly GCA_029882975.1 of Gammaproteobacteria bacterium. Classification (NCBI taxonomy): domain Bacteria; kingdom Pseudomonadati; phylum Pseudomonadota; class Gammaproteobacteria; species Gammaproteobacteria bacterium. Next base: position 99,828 of record JAOUJW010000004.1, on the reverse strand, counting down.
GACAAGGCGATGACGGGCACATTGAGCTCTTTAGCTAACGCTTTGAGCGAGCGGGAAATTTCAGAAATTTCATTGGTACGATTCTCTCGACTGCCATGGACCTGCATCAACTGCAAATAGTCAATCACAATCAAACCCAAACCGTGTTCCCTGGCCAAACGCCGTGAGCGGGCGCGTAATTCATTAGGCGTGAGGGCCGGGGTATCATCAATGAACAATCGGGCTTCCGCCAACAAACCCACAGCCTGAGTCAATCGGGGCCAGTCATCATCATCCAATTTTCCAGTCCGTACCCGGTGTTGATCAATTCGACCAATGGAAGAAAGCAAGCGCATAGTCAACTGCTCACCAGGCATTTCCATACTGAATACCGCTACGGGAGCCTGTGCATGGATGGCGGCATTTTCAGCCAGGTTCATGGCAAAGGTGGTTTTACCCATGGAAGGCCGACCGGCAACAATAACCAAGTCCCCTTTCTGTAACCCTGAGGTCTTGTCGTCAAAATCGGTGTATCCAGTCGGTAAGCCGGTAATCGGGCTGTCCTGCTGAAACAAGGCATCGATACGATCAACCGCTTTGACCAACAAATCTTTAATCGCAACAAACCCGGCACGGCCACGGGAACCTTTCTCAGCAATTTCGAACACCAGTTTTTCGGCTGAATCCAGAAGTTCCTCACTGCTGCGTCCCTCTGTTTCATAGCAACTGGAACTGATGGTGTTACCCACGGTAATCAGTTGTCGTAACACTGAACGTTCCCGTACGATTTTTGCGTAAGCGATAATATTGGCGGCACTTGGTGTGTTTTTCGCCAAGTTACCCAAATACACCAATCCACCCACATCTTCCAATTGATTGTTTTTCTCCAACCATTCGGACAAAGTGACCACGTCATAGGGGCTTTGCTTATCGACCAGTGCGGCGATAGCACGAAAGATGCTTTGGTGATCGCGCCGGTAAAAATCCCCTTCAGTGATAAAATCGGCGATCTTATCCCAAGCGCTATTATCCAGCATCAAACCGCCCAACACGGCTTGTTCCGCTTCTATAGAATGAGGCGCTACTTTTAAAGCGGCCATCGCCGGGTCTTTCAATTCAGATAAATAGGCTGGTTCTTGCATTGTGTCTTTATCAAACGAGCGATAGTGATTCAAATTGCGTGTATTACCAGCGACAGTACCGCTTGAGCAATGCACGGGAGTAGCCCAATTCTCTTACATCAAACCCCGCTCTGTGGGTTTATCGTAATAGTGAGCAAGTAGGCCCCGTTTATTCAGTGACTTTGGTGTTTTTTCTACACAAGTCACTATTTTTTTGAAATACAATAGCTGCAAAGGTTCCGTCATTACATTTTTTATATCATTGTAAGCGATAGCCTTATAAAAGTGAGCGATAGCGTCAACCCGGATAAGCGATCAGTTCCACTATTAAGCGATCAGTTCCACTATGTCGCTTAGCTTTGTGTAAAAGTACAGCTAGCCTATCAATGTTGACGAATATACTGGTATTCCAGTATTTTCACGTATGCTCGGCATCGTCACAAAATTTAGAGAACTGATGTTAAATAATTCCGAGCGAATTTCATAGAGCGTTTTTCGACTTTATTTTCCCTTATTGACTTGACAAGGAGCAATCTTAAGCTCAAATCAGACATCGGGATCAAGGTATTCTTTTAATCCCAGTGTTATATCGCATAGATTCAGGCGCTTGTCGTTAATAGTGACAAAAGAGTAAAAACCGGTCGCTGAGGATAATAGATAGAAAAATATTTTTGCAGTGCCACAATGCAAGACTGCTTAGACGGCATCAAAGCAGGGCGTTGAACGCCCCACTTTGAACCAGGCATAACCGCAAAGCACGGTTAAACCAAAAAGGTGTGAGCTTCCTGACGAACTGATTACTCGGCAACCACGTTGATCTTGATAGTCGCCACCACATCGCTGTGCAATTCAATATCGATATTGTGCTCACCCACTTGGCGAATCACACCTTGGGGCAAACGAACTTCACGCTTGGCCACTTCCACTCCGGCGTTGTTAATAGCGTCAGCAATATCGGGAGTACCCACAGATCCGAACAACTTACCTTCGTCGCCGGCTTTGTGCTGGATAGTCACGACTAAGTCCGTCAACTGCTGTTTGCGGGCTTCTGCTGCCGCCAGTTTTTCACCGGCTACTTTTTCCAGTTCAGCACGTCGTGCCTCAAATTTAGCCACATTGTCGGCAGTTGCCGGAACGGCAATTCCTTTGGGAATTAGAAAATTGCGACCATATCCCGCCTTTACGGAAACATTATCACCCAAGTTACCCAATTTGTGGACTTTTTCTAACAGAATAACATTCATCGTTCACACCTCTAGTTCTATATAATCGTTCCAAATTTATAGTTCACACAAAATCCAATGGCGAATCCCTTACTGTGGATCATTAGGAAACTGCGCCTGCATACGGCCGCGCAAATTGGCCCATGTTTCCACATACCCCTGCACCATGAGCAGCAGGGTAAACACTAAAACATACTGCAACAATCCCTGAAATACCGGCGCCATAATCACCGATAGAGCGATAAAGCCATACATACCGTATAAAACACCCGGCGGCAGTTTCTTCACATGAAACAGCACATGCAGCACAGAAACACCTTGTAAAAGGTACAATATCGCCGCCATCATGATTGCATCTTTGGCAATAATGCTAATCAAACCCAAATCCCACATAGCCAAGCCAATCAGAGCAGCGACCACCACAGCAAAGACTTTACCCAGATTCAGACTATAAAATTCCTGACGAAATCCTCCGGGGTTGTACAGCATGGCTTGCCAGGCTCTGGCAATAAACAGGCATAGCAGGCTGTGCATTAAAAACGCCGCGGCAAAAATGCCGACAATTTGAGGCGCCATCAACTCCAGGTTTGCATAGAGTTGCTCCCGATTGGGCAAATCTTCCTGGCGTAAGGCGGCAGTATCCATTTCTTTAACCATGGACAACCACCAGGCACCCACATCGCCTACCGCAACATGAACCACTGCAACGGTAAGACACAATATGCCCGACGCCACCACTAAGGTCAGCGCCAGTGAGCGTGTAAGTCTCACTATGAGCGCTAACAACACTACAAAGGCCAACGCTATGGCGTACGGTGAAAGCGAAGCCATCGTCAGTATAATCACAGCCGTTGCCAGAGGCGGTAACACCTCTTTCAGACCGTGTCGCAGAGCCACCAAAGCGACCGCCGGCACACTAAGATACATAAACGGAGAAATCACCAACGATAAGACGGTAAAACCCGCCACCGCGGCTATGGCTTCTAGCCGACCCCGCATTATGTATGAGACTAACGCTTTCATCCTTCCTAGAACCTACTCAAAATCCGCTTCCGAAGTTGTCGCAAAAACAAGCCCCGACAAGCAAGGCTGTCAAACTTCGCCATTTTGAGGTTCTAAGCGTGAGCTGCACACCCGGACCCGGAGACCGGGACCAGGCCTGAAAACTCGACGCTTTGATTAATTGCGATGTGAATCGCTGTACGGTAACAGAGCCAAATAGCGTGCGCGCTTAATTGCAGTAGACAATTGGCGCTGATACTTGGCGCTGGTACCCGTAATGCGGCTGGGTACGATTTTACCGGTTTCAGTGACATAAGAACGCAATGTTCCTAAATCTTTGTAATCGATTTCCTTAACACCTTCTGCGGTGAATCGACAGAACTTTTTGCGGCGAAAAAAACGAGACATATGCTTAACCTCTATATCAAATTAGTTAGGAAGCCGTGACTGCTTAAATCACAGCGTCTTCGGCAATTTCATCACCTTCTTCCAAATCATCATCTGTATCTGCACTGCGAATCGGTTCCGCATCTTCAGATTCTTTTTGCTTGGCGAAGGGAGAAGCTTCAGTAATGGCTTCCTTACGGGCAATGACCATTTCGCGCAATACGGCATCATTAAAACGAAATGCACTACGGATTTCTTCCAAAGCATCACCGCCACATTCTACGTTCATCAACACATAGTGCGCTTTGTGGATTTTATTGATAGGGTAAGCCAGCTGTCTGCGGCCCCAATCTTCCAGGCGGTGGATGCTGCCACCGTCCGCTTCAATAATCGCTTTGTAGCGATCAGTCATGGCAGGTACTTGTTCACTCTGGTCAGGATGGACCAGAAACACAATTTCATAGTGTCTCATTAAGACTCCTCATGGGTTACCAGCCTCCCACCAGCCGGATGTGCCGGAAGCGGTGAGGCAAGGAGAAAGTCCGGGCTCAGCCCGGAAACCGTAAAAACGTGCGATTCTACTGCAAAAAGACGCCAAATAGCAATGTCTAGAGCGATGAATCGTCCAATTAAAGGGAACGGTTTAATGGAATGGGCCGCTAAAGTCGCTGCCGCACCGCTTCAAACAGACAAATTCCGGTGGCCACAGACACATTGAGACTTTCCACCACGCCCGCCATGGGTAATTGAGCCAGGAAATCACACTTTTCCTTGGTCAAGCGCCGCAAACCCTGCCCTTCAGCACCCAATACCAGCACCACAGGGCCACGCAAATCGTGCTCGTACAAAGACTGTTCCGCCGCCCCATCCAGCCCCACGGTCCATAACCCCATCTGCTTCAACTGCTCCAAGGTTCGAGCCAGATTAGTGACCGTAACAAACGGCAGGGCCTCGGCAGCTCCACAGGCCACCTTCCGCACCACCGGGGTTAAATCCACACTGCGATCCCGCGGTGCGATGACCACGTGCACCCCCGCCGCATCGGCACTGCGTAAACAAGCTCCCAGATTGTGCGGATCCTGCACCCCATCCAGAGCCAATACCAGAGGTGGCCTTCCCTGTTCCGATACCTGTTGCAACCATTGCAACAAACCGGACTCATCCAAGCCCACCTGTGGTTTGAGCCGAGCCAACACCCCTTGATGTTTCACTGGAGCATTGCCGGGTTTATGTCCACCCAAAGTTTGAGTCAACCGCTGCTCCAGCTCCGGCCGCTCCAGATAATGTGTGGCCACATTATGCCCGGCCAATTCCAATAACTGGGTCATCCGTTTGTCATGACGACTGCGATCAAGCCACAGACTCTCTACCCGATTGGCTTTTAAAGCCGCCTGAACAGCGTGTATACCATAGACCCACACCTCGGACATTATGGGGTTCCACGAGACTTAGGCGTTCTGGCTTTTTTGACCCCAGCCTTTTTTGATGCCGTCTTTTTCGGTTTGGTTTTGGGTACCGCCTTTCTGACCCTCTTAGCCCCTTTCTTAGCACCATCTTTAGTCCCTTTCGAGGTCTCTTTTTCGGCATTTGAGGAAGTTTTTTGCGGTTCAGACTTTTTGCCCGCCTGCTTGGGCGCTTTTTTCTTTGGTGTATTTCTCGCCGCTGCAGTTTTCTTTTTCGTGCGGGAATTCCCTTTGCCTTTGTCTCTGGCTTTGTCCTTCTTTTTATCTTTATTTTTGTCTTTTTTGCCTCGCTTGGATGACTTTTGCAACTCCTCACGAGTCTTCAATGAATCTGCCGAAGCAGGGCCAAGATCACTGACCAATTCAAAATCGATTTTCTTATCGTCCAGATCCACGCGTACCAGCTGTACTTGCACCCGGTCGGCAAGTCGATATTTGGTGTTGCTACGCTCCCCCAACAGGCAGTGACGGACCGGGTCAAAATGATAGTAGTCACTTTTCAAGGAGGTCACGTGTACCAAACCTTCTACATAGATGTTTTCCAACTCCACAAACAACCCAAAGCTGGTAACACTGGTTACGATACCGTCGAAAACTTCCCCCACTCGGTCCATCATGTATTCGCACTTGAGCCAATCCACCACATCCCGGGTAGCCTCATCTGCGCGACGTTCGGTCATGGAACAACTTTCCCCCAGGCTTTGCATATCACCCAGGTTGTAGAAAAATCGCTGCGGCGGTTTGGCGGCAATCACATGTTTTAAAGCGCGGTGCACCAATAAATCCGGATAGCGACGTATGGGTGAAGTAAAGTGAGCGTACTCTTCCAAAGCCAAACCAAAGTGGCCCACATTGTCCGGACTGTACACAGCCTGGTTCAAACTGCGTAACATCACGGTTTGAATCAAATGCCAATCCGGCCTGCCTTGGATTTGTTCAAGCAAGCGGGTGTAATCTTTGCCTTCCGGTTTTTCTCCTCGCCCCAAAGTTAAACCAAAACCGCGCAAAAAATCCCGTAAGTCGGTCAGCTTTTCCAGCTTGGGAACATCATGAACCCGGTATAACACCGGCATATCGTTTTCAGACAGAAACTGCGCGGCACACACATTGGCGGCAATCATGCACTCTTCAATAATCTTATGGGCATCATTGCGAACCAGCGGCCGAATCTTTTCGATTTTTTTATTTTCACCAAACTCAATTACGGTTTCGGTGGTTTCAAATTCGATCGCGCCGCGAATGTTGCGTTGTTTCACTAAAGCGTGATATAGGGAATAAAGATTGCGCAGGTGCGGTTCCAAATTCGAGTACTTTTGCTGCAACGCCGCATCCCCAGCCAGCAGGGCGGCCACATCGTCGTAGATTAAACGGGCATGGGAGCGAATGACGGCATTATAAAACCGGTGTGATTTGATTTTACCGCTGTTGCTCACCAGCATTTCACACACCATGGTGAGACGATCCACCTCCGGTCTTAAGGAACACAAACCGTTGGACAAAATTTCGGGCAACATAGGAATGACTCGGCCGGGGAAATACACTGAATTCCCCCTGTTTTGAGCTTCATCGTCCAAGGCTGAGCCGGGCCGTACATAGTGAGCCACATCGGCAATGGCAACAAACAAACGCCAGTTATTACCCGCCGGCTCACAGTACACCGCATCGTCAAAATCCTTGGCATCGGCTCCGTCTATGGTGACCAGGGGCAGCTCACGTAAATCTTCGCGGCCGCTTTTAGCCGAATCCTGTACCAAAGGACCAATGGCATCCGCTTCATCCGTCACCGCTTGCGGCCATTCAAAGGGTATGTCATGGGAGCGTATCGCCACATCAATTTCCATACCCGCCGCCATGTGCTCGCCCAGTATTTCCATCACCCGACCGATGGGCTGACGCCGCATGGTCGGCTGCTCCACAATTTCCACCACCACAATCTGGCCGTTCCTGGCACCGGCACTGTCTTCCTGCGGAATCACAATCTCATGAGTCACGCGTTTATTGTCCGGCGTCACATAGGCCAGACCCCGATCCTGGTAATAGCGTCCTACTACATGATGGGTATTGCGTTCCAGCACCTCCACCACCGCCCCTTCGCGGCGCCCGCGTCGATCGATCCCGGCCACATGGACCAGCACCTTGTCGCGATGGAACAACTGTCGCATTTGCCGCCCGGATAAAAACAAATCCTCACCACCTTCATCCGGCACCAAAAACCCGAATCCGTCCGGATGCGCCAAAACCCGGCCTCGCACCAGATCCATTTTATCCACCAGCCCGTATCCTTTTTTACGGTTACGTATTAACTGTCCATCCCGTTCCATGGCGCGTAAACGCCGCCGCAAGGCGTCCAGGTCCTGGGGCTCTTCGAGCTCCAAAGCTTGTGCCAATTGTTCCCGTGACAGCGGCCGCCCTTTCTGAGCCAGGATTTCCATGATGTATTCCCGACTGGGAATGGGACGTTCGTACTTTTCCGCCTCGCGTTCGGCGTGTTGGTCCTTAGTCAAATTCTTCTCTTTATTTTGAATTTCGTTTGTCGTTGGATTTCGTATGAGTTCACAATAGAATTGTCATCGGAGGCTCTGTTTGGAAATCCGCCCGGTTTGTAGTGGCCTAATCATGGCCTGTTGTAGTGAGCTGTTGTAGCGGGTTTAGTGTGGCAAGACCCGGACAAGCTCCGGCAATGCGCCGATTATACAGACTCTTAAGCACATATACACATATAGTAAGTATAGGAGCAGGCATTGGAAAAATCCCCTGTCTCACACCCCCCGTCACAACCCGTTCCCCCGCCCCGGCAGCCCTCCCAAATATTGACAAGCGTGCCCTCTCCCGGTACAGTGGCGCCCTTTCCCGTCCTCGGCCGAGGTGGCGAAATTGGTAGACGCGCTAGCTTCAGGTGCTAGTGGGGGAAACCCCGTGGAGGTTCAAGTCCTCTCCTCGGCACCATTGTAACTTGCTGATAGTAAATTATTTTCACAAGTAACTTTTTAGCCTCGTCATTTCCTTAGAGAAGATATAGCGTGAGTAAAATTTCATTACCACTGAGGCTGGGGTAAATGTTTATTGCTGGTTATCTTCGCAGCCATAATAGATGCTAATCATTCTTCGAACGGATTCAAGACAGTCACCCCGGTTTTGCTAAAGTCTTTAGTATTTCTTGTTACAACTGTTAATCCGTTAATGAGTGCTGTCGCTGCTATCAGCTTGTCCAGCGCATTTTCCGGATGCGGCACTCTTAGTTTGCCCCATAGTTGAGCAATATCCTCATTGATATCCAATATATTATTCTGATAATTTTCCAGGATCACTTGCAGCCATTTTTCGAGTTGCTTAGCTTGCCGAATATCACTACGATGGCGGATCAATTCAATCCCACGCCTTAACTCACCGATACTGACTACAGAGATGTATAGCTTATCTTCGCTATTTATGACTGAGTCGAAATATCGCCGTACACCTTTGTTCGCCTTTTGTTTCTTGCGGATTTCGCTAATAACATTGGTATCAATTAAATACACTGTCGCTCTCAGAGTCATCCACTCGCTCAAAATCACTGTCCTGCCCTACATTCGGCATTGATAACAGAACCTGGGCAAACGATTTTTTCTTAGGGCCTAGCAGCGCTTGTTTTAGTATTTCTCGATGCTCAGCTTCCGCGCTACGACCATGTTTTGCAGCTTGCTTTTTGAGTGCTTTCGCTATTTCTGGATCTAAGTCCCTAACTAATAGCCGCGCCATATTAATACTCCAACACAAAACAACTGATATCAATGATAGCACTCCTGCACAATAGTGCAAGCAATGATAGCATCGTGTAATTTAGTCCGCTGAATACCTAGCGGCTGCGATTAGATCGACCGAAGTCGCAAGGCATTATGTCATCCATGGTCTCCACGCCTCGCCATAAACGAGGCTGGACAGGACATGAGAGCTAATGCAATGTAAGACTAATAGGATATCCCCGGCGATTGATGTAAGTAGGTTTTATCACTCAATTGCCTGAGGATGAAGTCGGCCACATCCTGTCTGGAGATTTTTAGTTTTGTCGTCCGGTCTGTTGCGGCGAATCCTTGGCGATAGGCGCCGGTATAGTCACCATCGGTAAAAGCACCGGGACGGACACTTTCTCCTTTTCAAAGGCTTATCACTTTTCATTGGATTACTTTTTGGATTGTCACTTGACACCGTGTCAATTGACATAGTGTAAAGCGTAATCTAGACTTTACAGCATGTCAAGTGAACCAGCCGATACTCGCAGCCGCATCCTCTACACCACCTGGCAGTTGCTGGAACAGCAACTGGGCCAGGGAGTTAAAATGAGTGATATTGCCCGCCAGGTCGGTATTTCACGACAGGCCGTGTATCTGCACTTCCCTACCCGTACGGACCTGCTCATTGCCACCATGGCCTATGTCGATGAATTAAAGGGTCTGGATAAACGCTTGGCGAAATTACAGCAAAGCTCCAGTGGTAAGGACATGCTCATGGCCCTGGTGGATACCTGGGGGAATTACATTCCGGAGATTTACGGCATGGCCAAGGCCATGCTCGCAGGCAAAGACAGTGATGAAGCCATGGCTGCCGCATGGGACAACGGCATGCATTGCCTGCGCGAAGTCTGCAAACTCACCATTGAAACAATCGAATCCGAAGGACACTTACAACCACACTGGTCCACGGCAACCGCCACCGAGCTGTTGTGGACACTATTATCCGTATGCAATTGGGAATTACTTATCCGTGAATGTGGCTGGAAACAGAAACACTATGTGACACACCTTCAGCAAGTCGTTGCCCGAACCCTGATCCAATAAATGGAAAGTTAGTGCCATTTTTCCTTAGTCATGGTTCGCCATGGCTACATCCTGCGACACTTTTGTGAATAATTCGTGACCTTCCCGTAAATTGTTTCAGCGATAGTTCTGGATCCAGAAAGATCCATGACTATCTAAAATTCTACGGAGGGTGTGTGATGGTAGCTAAGCATGTTTTTGCGGTTTGTATCACAGCGGTTTTTTGTAGTACGGGTTTCGCTAAAACGATTCCTATAGCCACAAGTGCAGAAAAAAATAATCAACTTTCCAAATTAACCATCCCTTTTATCAAAAACCAGGGGCAACAACATCAGGACGTTGCCTATTATGCAAAAACCTTCGGCGGTACCGTGTTTATCAATAAGCAGGGAGAGCTCATTTATTCGCTGCCAACAACACAGGCCGATCGCAGCAATGCCTGGGTTATTAAGGAAAAATTGCTTGGTGCAAGAGAAATCACGCCCGAGGGAGGAGCCTCTTCCAAGGCGAACATCAATTACTTTGTAGGGAAGCGGCGCGATTGGCAGTCTACGGTATCGAGCTTTGAAAACGTAAGACTCAACAATGCCTACCCAGGCATTAAGGTACAACTGCAAGCGAAAAGCGCTAATATCGAAAAACTGTTTTATGTCCAACCCCATGCCAACGTGGAACAGATTCGACTTCAAGTTGACGGCGTCGACACGCTTGAGATCAACGAACACAAGCAGTTGGTGTTAAACACCGACATCGGTGCAGTAACATTTACCGCACCGGTTGCGTTCCAGGTGATTAATAATCAACAAGTCCCTGTAGACGTAGCCTATACGGTTCATGAAAACAGCTATGGATTCCGGGTAGGCGCATATGACCCATCCAAAGAATTGATCATCGATCCGTTGTTGGCAGCAACGTTTATCGGTGGCACCAATACGTCGTCAATTAGTGATTTTGAAAGTGTCGCCGACATCGTAGAACACAATGGGTCAGTTTTTATCACCGGCACCACCGACTCAACCGACTTTCCGGTAACCACGGGGTTTACCACTTATCAAGGCAGCTATTACGATGCTTATGTGGCCAAATTCAGCGCCGATTTGTCTACGCTGGAGGCCGCTACCTTCCTGGGCAGCACAGGACCGGATACGGGCGATGCGTTGGCAGTGGACGATAGCGGCAATGTCTATGTCGCCGGTATTGCCATCGGTTCTGCCACGGGATTTCCAATTGTAGGTGGCGGTATCGATACAAGTCCTTATAGTAACGGAACCTTTGTTGCCAAGCTCAGCAATGATTTGAGCACGATTTTAGTGAGCAGCATTCCCATTAGCAGCAAATCCTATCCAAGGAAACTGTTACTGGCCAATAACAGCTTGTATATTAGTGGCCGCACCAATTCACCCAACGTTCCCACCAATGAGAGTTCCTGGGACAGCACCTGCGCTGGTGATGGTTCTTGTGACCCTTCGGGCAGTTTTAGTACGCCAAAGTATTACGGCTATATTGTGCGAATGGAAACGGGACTTACTAATATTATGGCGGCCACGTATTTAGGTCGATCCGGTGGTAATGATATTGCAGTAGGCAGCAATTCCAATGTATACGCCATTTCGGTGGGCGATGTTGTTGTGGGTGCCGCCGTAATCGGTCTGGATGCCAACCTGAGCAGTTCATTTGGTGGCATTTCATATCGCTACAACAACACCATCAGTGCATTGGCCGTTAATGATACTGCCGTTGCCATTGTCGGCTCCTCACGCGACCCCAATTTGCCGGTAACGGGTAATGCCTATGATTCGGGTTGCGGTACGGACGGCGCCTGCAATCCCACTGGCACCACCAACTATTTAACCGCCGACGGTTTCATTGCTCAATATACGCTGGACCTGCAGACCACCAATACTTTAAGTTATTTTGGCGGAACAAAAGCTGAGGTTATCGGCAAGATCTATTATGAGCCCAGCGGTTCTTACTTACTGTTAGGCAGCACGGCCTCTTCTGACTTTCCTACGACCAATGATGCCGAGTCCGGTTCCTTATCCGGCAGCAGTGACACTTTTGTTGCCAGGTTCAACGCAAGCATGACGGGGTTGTTGTACAGCAGCTATCTTGACACACCAGCCTTGGTTGGAGCCACGCACTTAACGGCAAACGGCAACGTCTATTTTGCGGGCTCCGCTGACGCCTCTTTTCCGGTAACTCAAGGGGCTTATGACACATCCTTTAATGGCGGAGACAAAGATGCCTATGTGTCACTTTGGGCCATTGCAAACGGCAGCGGTGGTGGTGCTGAGCCGGCCCCGGAACCTACACCGGAACCTACACCGGAACCTACACCGGAACCTACACCCGAACCCACACCCGAACCCACACCCGATCCTGCACCGGAACCGACCCCCGACCCGGCTCCGGCCAATGAAGCCCCTACTGCCAATGCCGGGCCAGACCAGAGCGTAACTCAAAAAACCACGGTAACACTGGATGGCAGAAACTCCAGCGATAGCGACGGCAGCATTATCAGTTATCGCTGGGAACAGGTTTCCGGCAGAAGCGTCAGCATACAGAATTCCAACAGCCCTGTAGCTTCATTTACTGCACCCGGAACTCGTCGAGGAAAAACTCGCGTGCTGGTGTTTGAGTTGACCGTCACAGATGACGCCGGTGTCACCGATACGGACCAGGTAAGCATTACCGTGACACGATAATCGCTTTATCACTGCAAAAAGCCCGGCATATACCGCAGTTTAGTGTATAGCCGGGCTTTTACTTTATAGTCAAGCATCGACTTTGCCGCCACAATATACCGAGGTGGAGAGATATCGTTTTTCTATGCCATAGCTGCAATAATACAACCATGGCAACCAACAAACCCGTTCTGATTTTACAACTGCGCCCCGAAACGGCAACTTCCGACAGCGAATACGCCTGTTTGTTGAAGTACGGTGGTTTAGATAGTGAGGATACGCACAGAATACGCATCGAAACGCACGGCATCCCGGATAATCTCAACTTAGATGATTATTGCGCCATTATCGTTGGCGGCAGTCCGTTTGACATCAGCACGCCGGAACACAAAAAGTCAGAGATCCAGAAAAAAATAGAAGCGGATTTTAATCGGCTGCTACAGCAAGTGGTGAGCCGGGACTTTCCATTTTTAGGCGCTTGTTCCGGCAACGGTCTCTTGGGTAATTATCTGGGCACGTCTATTTCCACCCGCTATGGTGAGCCGGTCAGCTGCGTGACCTTAACCATTACTGAAGCGGGTCGTCTCGACAAACTACTGCAAGGGTTCCCGCCTCAAATTGACGTATTGCTGGGCCACAAAGAAGCGGTGGATTCCACGCCCGAAGGCGCCACCTTACTGATGACCGGGCAGGACTGCCCGGTGCAAATGTTTCGTGTGGGCAAAAACGTTTATGCCACTCAATTTCATCCCGAAGGTGACGCGGAAGAATTTGCTTTGCGAATTGACGTCTACCAACATCACGGCTATTTCGAGCCTCATGAAGCAGAGGAATTAAAACAACAGGTGAGTAGAAAACCGACCCCGTATGCACAGGAAATCCTCAAACGATTTGTACAGAGCTATTGTTACTGAAACTACTCTTCTTTATGACATAAACTCACCGCCACCGTCACGCAATTCGATGTGAAAGTGGTCGTGGTGGGCTTTGTTATAATGCGGTGTTAATACCCAGTGGAACAAGCCTTGTTTATTAATATCGCATATCAGTTGACGCAACAGGATTTGTTTTTCACCATCGCCGTCTTGCGCTTCGCAAGGGCTGACCCCACGGCGACGATCCGTCCAATCTTCTACCACACTGTACTCGTCACCCTCCGAGGTGGTTGCCACGGCAAAATCGATAGCCAAGGCAAAACTGTGACCACTGACATTGCCTTTGCCGCCGATGCGCGCATCGGGAGCATAAGCACGCATGTGTTGTATGTCCACAATATTGTATTTTTGCAATACGGGCCCGATACCAATTAAAGCAACCACCAGCCGACAATCCATAACGGAAAATTTTTTGGAGTTCCCGGTGTGACGATAAGCCACACCGGCCACTGTGGATTTCAACCGCAATGGAATACCAACGCCCTTGGTGTTGTCCAACAGTTCATATTGTACGGAATGCTTATCCAATAAGGCCAAGCAATCTTTTTGAGACAACAACAGCAAACGTTCATTGCTCATTCCCAGAGCGTTGTCTGCCTTATAAACCGGGTCCTCCCACTGCACGTTCGGGTCGACGTGTTTTTCTTTCACAAGATAGTCCACAAACGCCGTTATGGCCTCTAGCTGCTCTTTGTTGGCCCAGCGCAAACCCGTAAATGCCTCAACGGCTGGCGGCAGACCGTTGGACGAAGAACGAAACATAGGGTCCGCCCCGGCCTCGATCAAAGCCCGCGCATTGTCAAAGTGCTGCATTTGGATGGCGGCATGTAAGGGTGTACGCCCATTCTTGTCCGTATGGTTAGGCTTTGCACCCAGTCGCGCCAACAGCCGAATAATATCGGCGCGGTTTTCAATACTCGCCGCTTCCAGCAACGGTGTGCGGTACGTGTTCGGATTCAGGGCCGCGCCCTGCTTCACCGCCTGGCGGACTTTATCGCCCTGATTATCACGAATACCTTCGCGCAGCAGATTTTCGCTCAAGTGCTGTTGTTTGGTTTCAGCCATTTTGCGCTTTACCGCCTCGGCCTCACGCGGCAGATACACGGCACGAATACTGTCGTACGATAAATTGAGATAGCTTCGATGATTGTGTGCAACTTGTGTCAACAGGCTGAGTTTATCCCCTGATGAGCCTTTGCGGTCGTATCGACCTTCATACAGAGAGTGACTGCCAAAACGGACAACGATCTCGTCGCCATCCTTCACGCCCTTTTGTTTCAATACCAACATGACATGCTGTTTTCCCGCGATTATGCTGCTCGGGGACATCATCCGTTTGCTGTCTACGCCACCACAAGCCAACAGGCTCAGGCTTAAATAAGCCAGCAAGAGCTTGTTTATAAAAGACATTTCTACCTCGACCGGACCATTTAAATTGCACACTCACTGGCTACTTCGGCCTATACGCCCCATAGCTTTAAGGCTAAGAGGTAAATTGGTAATACCTATGTTTTTCATACTAATAAACGATTGTACTTATCATTATTCTGAATCGATAATCCTTGCATTGATGAGCGACCGGAGTTTGGCATGAATACACCCTATGATTTGATCGCTATCGGCGGCGGTAGCGGCGGGCTGGCCGTAGCCGAGACTGCCGCACAACTGGGTAAAAGAGTCGCCATTATCGAAGGCAATAAAATAGGTGGTACTTGTGTTAACAACGGTTGTGTTCCAAAAAAGATCATGTGGATTGCCGCCAATCTGGCTCATGCGGTGGATGACGCCACTGCCTTTGGTATTCCGGCGCAACGGGGTAAGACTGACTGGGCCCGTTTAGTCTCTGCTCGCGAGCAATACATACGCAATATCAACGCTTATTGGGACAGCTACATTGTCGACAGCGGAATCGACCACATTAAGGGGTACGCCCGGTTTATAGATGCTCACACAGTGGAGGTCAATGGGCACCACTACGGCGCCGATCATATAGTGATTGCCACCGGCGGCCAGCCGCGCATACCTTCGGTTCCCGGCGCTGAGCTGGGCATGAGTTCCGATGGCTTTTTTCAGCTGGAACAGCAACCCAGACGTGTCGCAATTGTTGGTGGCGGCTATATAGGTGTGGAACTGGCCGGAGTCCTGCGTGCCTTGGGCTCGAATGTTTCCCTGATTGTGCAAAGCGAATTGTTACCCCGTTTCGATACACTGGTGAGCCGTGTATTAAGTCAGGAAATGCAAAAACAAGGGATACGTGTTCATTCGCAATTTCGGGTCAGCGCGCTGACTCAAGATGGCGAATGCATATCCATTAGCTCCGACGACGACCAAACCTTATTCGGCTATGATTCAGTCATCTGGGCCACCGGCCGCGTGGCAAACACCCGTTACCTGGATTTAAAGGCCGCCGGTGTTAACACCCTGGACAACGGTAACATTCCGGTCGATAAGTATGAAAATACTAATGTGGAGGGTATTTACGCCATTGGCGACGTCACCGGAAAAGCTGCTTTAACACCTGTGGCTATCGCCGCCGGTCGCAAATTAGCCCAACGTTTGTTTAATCACGAACCCAACAGCAAAGTCGACTATGACAATATACCCAGCGTGGTGTTTTCACACCCGCCGATTGGCACGGTTGGTTTAACTGAACTCGAATCGCGGCGAAAATTCGGTGATGATCTTACTGTTTACCAGGCGGAATTCACCCCCATGCGCCACGCCCTGTCAGAGCATGGTGTGACCACGGCCATGAAACTGGTGTGCGTCGGTCGTGATGAAAAAGTGGTGGGCGTGCATATCATTGGTGACAATGCCGATGAAATATTGCAAGGTTTTGCCGTCGCTGTAAAAATGGGTGCCAGTAAAGCCGACTTTGATGCCACCATTGCCATTCACCCCAGCAGCGCCGAGGAGTTAGTCACTATGAAAACGCCGGTCACACAGGATGAAATTCTGCACCCGGTGGATGATGGCCTTTCCTGGCATGAGCACGCATGAACAAACAAGAGAGCTAAACAATAAGCACCATGAGCTCGGATAAACTGCACATACGGCCGGCTCACCCGGCTGATTTAGAGGCCATAAACCGGGTAATCGAAAGCGCCGTTATGAGCTGGAATCTGCCGGAACGGGTGAAGCGATTATCCTTATCCAGTTACCGCTACAATGACATCGATGTTCAACACCTGGACATGGTGGTGGCTGAAGATGAACAGAAACATGTCATTGGCGTCGCCGCCTGGGAAAACGCCGATCCCAAAGACACGCCCGATCAGAAACCGGCTTTATTGTTACACGGCATCTATGTAAGCACGAGGCTGCAGAGGAAAAACATAGGTACTCAACTATTTCATTGGGCTGAAGTGGCCGCACAAAAACAACATTGTGATGGTTTGTTGGTAAAGGCTCAAAAAGATGCGGTTGCATTCTTTCTGGCCATGGGTATGAAAAAACTACAGCAAGAAGACCATAGGCGGCAGTTTGCCAATCGATTCTGGAAGTCGCTACGCTAGACCCTCAATGAAACGGGCGCATCTCAATAGCAAACACAAACTGATCAATAATCCACCACTCTCGCCACAAGGACCTAACCGGATCCCCCGTCGATCTGGAAAACCCAATAGACAGGATCAATTCCATCGCCTCTTGCGCACGTTTGTGTGTATAATTATTTTTCACTCATACCCCACAAGTGGCAATGGACAAGGAAATTTCTGCCCGTCAATTCAGCACCTATGCATGGAAATCAGGGTTTCAGACCCTGTTACTGCCCCTGCGCGATCGGTTAATTTCTCACGGAGTATCAGCTAACCAAATCACGGTAGCCACTGTAGCACTGTGCGTGTTGTTTTCACTGCTCTTTGTTTTACAACTGATTGTTTTACAAATGACGGCTACCCTGGGTCTCATTCTATTACCTTTTTTTCTGCTTCTGCGCATGGCGTTAAATGCCCTGGATGGCATGGTGGCCAAACACACCAACAGTTGCAGCCCTAAAGGTCAGGTATTCAACGAACTGGGTGATGTCATAGCCGATTTGTTTCTTTTTGGCGGATTTTTGATTCTGCTATCCAATCACATAATACCATGGGCACTGCTCATGCTGTTGGGGCTATTGATTGAATTTACCAGCCTGGCGTTAATACCCGCTTTAGGACAACGACCCAATCAAGGGCCCTTCGGCAAAAGTGACCGGGCCGTTTATCTGGGAGTATTGGCCGTCTTATTGCTGGTCTTATCTCAAAGTCATTGGCTCGTTCAAACATATATTTGGATAGGTATTGTGCTGGCCTTATTGACTTTTACCAACCGTTTAAACTTGTTGGAAGCAAACTGAATGTTGGCACTATCCATAGCCATACTGCTATTACTCACTATTTCAGCCTGCACTGTGTCCTACCGACTACGCAGTCGACCGTCCCCGGAATTGTTCAACAACCGTCGCCGCATCCACACTTGGTGGATCATCAGCGCAATATGTATAACCGTGTTTTATTACGGTGACTGGGCCCTACAAGCCTTGATTTTTACTTTGGTCTGCTGGGCCTGGCTGGAACTGTTGCGAATGGAAAAAATAAATTACCACCCTGCGTTAGTCGCATGCCTGATGTTGGTATCACTGTTATTAACCACCCGATTCTATGCCAATCTGCAACCATCGGCCATTCACTTTGCCCTACCGTTATTGCTATTGGCAGGGTTCCTGTTACTACCAGCGCCCGGATTGCGTTTTAGTTTTTTATTGTTGTTTTGTTTAACCGCCATTGAATCGGTTTTGCTCATCGCCCAATGGAGCCAAAGCGCCGCTTATGAACCCGGCTTGATCTTATTGTATTTATTTTTACTGACCGCCTTGAACGATATTGCCCAATACTTTTGCGGACAGCTTTGGGGACGCACACCTCTGGCGCCCACTTTAAGTCCCCACAAAACGCTCCAGGGTGCACTGGGGGGTATTGTATTCACGGTACTACTTACCGGCGCTACCCTGCCCATGCTTTTAGCCATAGAAAAAACCACCGCACTGCTGATTGGTTTCACGATCTCCGTATTGGGCATCACCGGCGACTTATGTTTTTCCCACTACAAACGTTTATCAGGCATCAAAGATAGTGGCGCTTCTCTGCCGGGCCACGGTGGCTTGCTGGACCGCATCGACAGCCTTACACTTACCGCCCCGGGTTTTGGGCTTTGTCTGAGTTTGCTGGGTTAATTTTTATATCACGTATGTCACGCTGGCAAACATCCACCTTTCACAGCTTTGACGGTTTAAAACTGTTTTACAGGTTTAAAACACCTGAAGGCCCCGGTACCAATGCCTTACTTTTTCTGCACCGCGGCCACGAGCATTCCGGTCGTATTGTGGATTTTGCTGATCGTGTCAGCGACAACAACTACTGGTGTTTTGCCTTTGACTTACGCGGTCACGGTCGCTCCCAAGGTCGACGTGCCTGGGCGGAAAACTTTGATGTGTGGGTAAAAGATCTCAACAGTTTTGCAGGCCATATTCGTCAAACCTATGGAATCCAAGTGCGCGATACGGTTTTGGTAGCCAATAGCGTGGGCTCGGTGATGGCGGTGCGTTGGATTCTTAACTATGGCGCTAACGTCAAGGGTTGTATTCTGGGCGCTCCGGCGTTTTCCATTAAACTGTACATTCCCTTCGCACTACCCTTTCTGCGCGTATTTAAGCGGTTTTCGCCACACCTGTTTGTCAGCAGTTACGTACGCTCCGGCCTGCTGACCCGTGATCGTGCAGAAGCAAAAGCGTATGACGATGACCCTTTGATTACCCGGCAAATCGGCGTCAATGTGTTAGTCGGTTTATTCGATGCCGCAAACAACTGTTTTCAACGTCTACAGGATTTTGAAGTACCGGTTCTACTGTTTACCGCAGAAAAGGACTATATAGTTGACAATCGTAAACACAGTACGTTCCTTCACGGTATCAGCAGCCGCATTAAAAAACAGGTTATACTGAAAAATTTCCGCCATGCCGTATTTCACGAAAAAGAACAACACATTCTGACTCAGGCAACGCAGAAATTTCTTGATCTGCTGTACCAACAAGATGGAAAACAACTACCCGCCGTCATGCCTCAAGCCAAAGACCACACGGTGCGCGAGTATGAACAACTGCAATCAAAGCCAACACGGATAAAACATGTCTATTACACTCTCTACCGGCAATTGTTTCACCGTTTAGGCCCACTCAGCCATGGTATACGCACAGGCTTACAAAGCGGTTTTGACTCCGGCTTATGTTTGGACTATGTCTACCGCAATCAAGCCGGCGGTGCTTATTTGCTTGGCCCGTTGCTGGACCGCATCTATTTAAACGCCATAGGTTGGCGAGGCATACGCCTGCGTAAAGCACATCTACAGCAAACCTTGTTAAACCTCAGCGAAATGATGCACAGCCGGGGCAAAACCCCGACCATTTTGGATGTAGCATCCGGCGTAGGACGTTATTTGTTTGAAGTGCAAAAACAGCAAAACTTTACTATCTATTTACACTTAAACGACCTGGATCAAAACTGCATAGCGCAAGCGCAACAACTGCAACAAGAGATGCAAGCAGAACACGTCAGCTATTCCAACTCCGATGTGTTCACGCTGTTTCAACAGGAAACCTTTTCGCCCAGACCCAATGTAATTGTAATCTCAGGTTTGTTTGAATTATATGAAAACAATCATCAGATCCATAATGTCATTCGCAGACTTTACACATTGTTGGATGAGGGAGGCTATTTGGTCTACACCGGACAACCCTGGCATCCACAGATAGAAATGATCGGCCGGGTATTGAACAACCGCCACGGACAAGCCTGGACCATGCGCCGCCGCATTCAGTCAGAAATGGATCAATTGGTGGAATCGGCCGGATTTGAAAAACTCAGTACAGAATCGGAATATTTTGGCATTTTCACTGTATCCTGTGCTGTAAAACCCACGAAGACCAGGAGTCCCTATGGACCTACAGGAAGCGCAGAAAACAGATCTGAACGAATCCGAACGCGAGAAACTGCGAGCCATACAGGTCGTATTTGAACAAGCGGTGGCAAGCAACAATATAGAAGCGTTGCGTCCCCATACGGACCCGGAGTTTTCCTATGTCTCTTTCACTGATCGCAGCTTTGCCGATTTTGACGCATTCAGCAAACAATGGGACTTGACCCGCAAGGAAATGGTGGGTAATGGCAGCTTTACCACGCAGTTGAACCCGCAACCGTCCCTGTTTCTGGGAGACATTGCCGTGTGTACCGGTAACTCGGAAAATACCATGGTGGACAAGCGCGGCCAATCCTTTACGTTCAGTTCCCACTGGACCGTGGTCATGAAAAAAAGCGCTGGGGATTGGAAAGTGCTCCGAGCCCACAACAGCCTGGACCCTTTTTCCAACCCCATGCTGGTACACGCGGTCAAATCCAAAGTCCTGCAAACCGGCGCATTGGCCTTTATTGTGGGTGGTGCTTTATGTTCACTGCTGAGCTATTTAGTGCTGGGCTAGACCAAGCGGCACGTCTCACCGCAACACTGCTGGTGAGCACAGTCTTTGCCGGCATGAGCCTGGTTTACACTCGTAAAAGAGCTCGGCGGCACTATGCCCAAACACGCCTCGCCGCGCCGTCACTTAAGGGTTTCGGAATCATTAGTAAATCGCTGTTCGTCGGCAGCATGGTTTTGACTTTACTGAGCCTCTGGCTGGACGCACCATGGCTGCTCAAACTACACGATAGCAGCTTCATGCAATTGTGGGGCAGCATGATGGTCTTCATGGGTTTTCTGGGTTTACAAAAAACGTTTCGCCAACTGGGACAAAACTACTCCCCCTCCTTTGACGCTTACATACCCGCTACTTTGCTGACCCAAGGCATGTACCATCTCGTTCGCCACCCGGTTTATTTGTTTAACCTGTTTGTCAGTTTCGGCCTGGCTCTGGCGTCCGGCTCGGTATTGGTTTTGCTGTGCGCACTGACCGGTTTGGTTTTTGTATTGCGAATTATTGCCATTGAAGAGCAGTATTTAAAACTGCATTTCCCGGAATACGAACACTATGCAAAACGCACAGATCGATTGCTGCCCTATTGCTATTGAATTGATATTAAGGAAATCATACTAAGGAGCTAATACTATGACTGATCTTATTTGCCCTTTCAGTGCGCCGCAGATCAAAAAGGATTACGACTGCTGCCATGCTGAGGAGATCGTCCGCCGCGGCGGCTCCGAATACGCCTGCCAGGATACCGCAGCCCATACTCGTTGCCTGGAACTGTATGGAAAACTCAAACAAGCCTGTTTATCCGCTATGAACCTGGAAGACGATTTACTCAGCGTGCCCCACAACACCTGGGTGAAGATTCAATACGGCAGCCTGTTGGCCATACACAATCTGCTTAACAGTTCACAAGAAAAGCACGCATCCATAGAAAACATTGCAGCACTGATGGATCAATTGGCTAGCAAGTTCTCCCAATTGGATGAACTGCCCTTTGAGACTATTCAAGAAACCGTGATGCAATACAAAACCAAGCGGCGTAGTGGTCGTTGATACAAGTTTTTGTTTAATACTGCTTCATAATTTTCCGAATAATAGTATTTTAACCGCCACAATTCATAAACCTTTTCAAAATGGCCACCATTTAGTGTCTTTTGTAAGCGTATACAGCGATCAATAGCGCTTCCAATTACAAATATTAAGCAAGGAGGTTTATTATGCGGCCTGGTCTCGGTCTTGTCTTTACAACTTCTCTGTTCCTGTCTTCGTCGCTGCCGGCCGAGGGCTTTTCAACGTTAATACAGTTGAAGCACAGTCAGCAACCTGACCTAGGCTTGTCGCCCGTGCACGGCACGCTGTTGCCCGATGGGCGTATCATGTTTTTTGGCAGTGCTCAACGTGATGGAAATACGGTAACGACCGACGGTCCTTTTGAGGCCGTATTATCTGTTCCACCCAATCTTGCCCCGTTCCCCGACACAGTCCACCTAGACTTGGAAAACGCCCCCTTGGAATGTAGCGAACCCGGCGCTTGTGTATTCAGCGACAACCAGGGCAACAGTGCCTTTGTCTTCGATATGCTATTTTGTTCCGGACACACCCTGCTGGATGATGGCAGGCTTTTCACCCTTTCCGGTACTCGGTTCAGCGCCTACCTGGGCGCAGACGGTCAAACAGCTACCGAAATGTCAGGACTGAATTACAATATGACGTTCACTGCTGCAACCAACAGCTGGAACCGAGTTCCCGGTTATTTGTTATCTAAAGGGTCGGGACCAAAATTCGGCGGTGGAAGGTGGTATGGAACCAGCACTCGGCTGCATGACGGCCGCATTTTATTGACCGGAGGATATGACGTCGTCCAAAAACAATACAATAATACGCCCGTTCCCATCCCTGAGGCGGTGGAGTTGAATATCAGCACAGAGATTTACAACCCCGCCAATGGGGAGCGCGAACTCATCTCCGCGGTGGGCGCAACGCCACAAGCCATATTTAACCCCGATTACGCACATGTGTTCCAATTGCCATGGAGCGCTGAAACCGGTCAAGACATTGTGATTTTTGGCGAAGCGGCCACTCCGGTTTTGATGCAGGCCAATACTGCACTGGGGGGAAACTTTGCCGAATTTAACTTACCTCGTCCCGGCCCGGCAAACGGAGGCAATGGTGCTTCGACACTCATGCTGCCTTTACGGCTCGATCCAACCGCATCGGGCTATCAAACAGGTGCCATCATGATGGTCGGAGGTGGCAGGGATAGCCAGTTGGCATCTGCCGATGTCTTTGACTTTGGCGGCGGCGGTTGGACGCACCGCGTCGCGCTGGATAGCGAACGCCACCACCCCTCCACCACCATTTTGCCGGATGGAAAAATCTTTGTTGTGGGCGGACATCCAAAAGCCAACACTCAAAAACCTCAAAACGCCTTGCTTATCGATCCGCAACAGAACTTTTCAGTGGTGTCCTCAGGACAAATGGCCACGCCCCGAGGCTACCATACGGTTTCCCTGCTGCTTCCGGATGGTCGGGTACTGGTGGCGGGAGGACGAAGCGGAGGGGCGACCGGCATCAACGATGAACAACCCACGATGGAAATCTATTCTCCGCCCTACCTTGACTCACCCACTCGCCCTGTGATCGACTACGCACCCGATGTCATTAAAAATCAACAAGCTTTCCCACTGCTTTACCATGGCACAAGCAATATAAGCGAAATCGTATTAATCGGGCTGGGTTCTATGACACACTCCTTTGATCAAAATACTCGCAGTATCCAAGTTTACGCCTACAATACAACGCCTGGTGTCGTTTGGGGCTACAATTTTTTCGACAATCGCGCCACACCGCCGGGTATGTATATGCTGTTTGTACTCGATGAAAATAGAATTCCATCGGTAGCGAAAATCGTTCAGGTGACACGGTGAAACGTGTAGGACTAGTTAATTTCCAGCTTTAGTTCTTATTTGCTGAACTAGTCCATCGCATTGCTTGCTTCTGCGTGGGCACAAAAACGTGCCCACATTAGACCACTCCTTGCAGTTGTGCAGATATTCGCAGCGCCGTATTGTAATAGCGAATTATAATTCCATAAAACAATAACTTATAAAAACACCCTACTCATTGCCTTTAGCCAAGCATGTGTCTAAACTATCGCCATGCAATGGTCTGGTAAAAACACCTCTTTCTCCCTGTATTTTTGGGTGTTCTATGTATGCCTGGCCCTGGTGTGTGCTCGGGAGACCACCTTGCATTTACATCAATTGGGTCATGCCCATGAGCATTCGCAAGTTCATATTCATGAGGACAATATTGACCCAGTCCTTAGTGATGATTCCGTTAACCATACCCATGTCAGTAATGCGCATTTATCCTCGGACGATTCCCACGATTCACACCATGATCAAGTGATGTCCGAGAGTGATGTGAGTCCGAATGGGGTGGTTTCCAAGGAGAATCCCAAGGCACCATTGCTGGCATTGATACTTGTGTTGATCTTGCTGTTACAAATACCCAGCAAGTCCCGACAAGCGCGCTTCGTTACCGGAAAACAGCGGCGTTGTTGGCGCCCCCATTTCACCCCCCCCTCCAGAGCTCCCCCCGTTACCCTGCAGTAACTCGAAATTGAAACAGTTAGGGCGCAGCAGCGCCGTTCTAGATTATTGCAATACAGGAGGAGTATATGAAATTACTCACAATTATTGTGCACACTCAAGTGCAGCAAGATTTGACTGCATTGTTGCGGTCTATGGAAATGGTATCGGGCTTTAGTTTCAGCGCGGTGGAAGGGCATGGTATGGAAATTGAAAAAGAATCCTATTTGGCCGCCAAGGACGATGCGGTGGGCCATGTACCCAGAGTACGGGTTGATATTTTATTGCAGGATGAGCATGTGGATTCGGTTTTATCACACATACGCGACCAGGATGCCGGTGTGGGGCAAGGCGTTTTTTGGGTGACTCCTGTGGAACAGGGAGGGCATTTGCTGTGATGAAGTATTTTCAAATCCACCAGTTTCCCAAACGCGACAATACGCTTATGTTTTTCTGGTTTGTCGCCGCCATTTTACTCTTGTTCAGCAGTGCGGCTTTTGCGCACGGTATGTCTGAAGAAGAAAAACAGGCCGTTATCGCCGGCGGTAATTTGCGCTATATGTGGCTGGGTGCCACGCATATGCTCTCCGGCTATGACCATCTGGCTTTTGTGTTTGGGATTATCTTTTTTCTAACCACATTTCGTGACATCGCCAAGTATGTCACTGCCTTTACGGTTGGCCACAGCATCACCCTGATCTTTGCTACCTTTAACGCCATCCAGCTCAATTATTTTCTGATTGACGCCATCATCGGCTTGAGTGTCAGCTATATTGCTTTTGCCAACCTGGACGGCTTTCGTAAATATTTTAACGTCAATCCGCCCAATATGATGTTTATGATCGTCACCCTGGGGCTCATTCACGGCTTTGGCCTGTCCACCCGTTTGCAGGAACTGCCCTTGAGTGAAGACCAGCTCTTGCTAAATATTATTTCCTTTAATGTGGGCATAGAATTGGGACAGATCAGTGCCCTGGCAATAATGCTATTATTGATCGCCGCCTGGCGCAAAAGCCACTTTTTCCAGACTTTCAGCAGCATAACGAATACAAGTTTGGTTGTGGTAGGAGCCTATTTGTTTTTGATGCAAATGCACGGCTATGAACACGCTACTAATGAAGAACTGCGTGGAGGTGCAGCCGTTGCAGCGACAGTGGAACCGGTAGATCAAAACCAGCTTACATGGAGCGACACTATCGAAGTGCTGATACCGGCGCGAGGCGACAAGGAGTACAAGCTGTACCTAACCCAAGGAGCCACATTTAGCTATGCCTGGCAAACCGACGGTAAAGATTTGTTTTTTGATTTTCACGGGGAACCGGCTGCGGATAGTACGGGTTCATTCCAGAGTTTCCAGAAAAATACTTTAAACAAATCCACAGGAACACTCACTGCGAGTTTCGAAGGCACCCATGGATGGTATTGGAAAAATAACAGCAACAAAGCCGTCACCGTGACTTTAAAGGTCAGTGGCGATTACGCCCGCTTGGACGCGGATAAAGCTGGAGCGGATGCTGAAACTTATGTACACGACAGTCTTTAATTTTTTTTAAGTTTTAAATAGGAGACATAAAATGAAAAAGCTAATTACCATCAGCTTATTTTTAATCGGCCTAGTGTCCATGCCGGTCATGGCCGGTGGCAACCATAGCCACAGTCACGACAATGATGGACACGGCCATGATGATAAAAGCCAAGGACACAATGGCAGTGGACACGGCCATGATAACGATAAGGGCGGCCACAGCCACGGCGACAGCGGTCACGATGACGGCCACGGGCATGCCCATGGCCCTGTGAGTCAAGATCAAGCGGAAAAAGCCGCTTTTTCCCAAATCAAGCGGCTGGTAAAGAAAGGAAAAATAGACGCCAGTTGGAACCAGGCTAAACTCGCTAAGGCGGAGAAAAGAAAGTTCGGTAAAAAACTGGAGTGGGTAATCAGTTTTAACAACGATAAAATCAAAGACTCCGGTAAAAAAACCCTATATGTTTTTCTGAGCCTGAGCGGGGAATATGTGGCTGCGAACTATAGCGGCAAGTAAGTTTTGAGCATTTCGGGGCAGCTCTGTGGGTGCTGCCCCGATTGGCTTGGCGGATTACGATGGTGAGCAGGATGGTATTTACATTAACCGGGTTCATGGTTCCCATTGACGGTAAATGAGATTAGCCACTTGCAATAGATGCTCCCGTGTCAGCTCACCGGACAAAGCATACCCCAGGTTTCCGTCGATCCAGTAAAATGTACTGATACCCTGATCTTGCGCAAACCGAAACGAAGTATCCACTACGGCTTCAGTTTTGACGCGCACGTACAGGGTTAAACGTCTGCCCAGATTATTTTCGTACATAAACTGAGCTGCCGGGTCAGTACCTGCGGGCAACAAGCGTCCCCCAACCAAATTAAAGCCCAATGATGTAAGGTCAGCGGCATGCACCGTTACGCCCAGGCGCTTGGACAGCCATTTAATCAAATGGGCTTCCTGTTCCGCTGCCACCTCCACCGGATGTACTACTTCCGGTATATATGTAGCGTGGGCTACCATAGCAGGACGGACCAAATTGACTTGCAAACCTTCCTCTGACAACAAATCCCCATGCCATAACCACCCCACGACCAAACCAATAAGCAACCAAGTAACGGACGCAGCAATAAGTAAGGGTTTTTGGCCTACACCGGGATTGAAATCCAGTTCCATACTGCTGGGAATGGGCTGCACCAGCTGTTCGCGGTGGCGCAACTGCAGTAGTTGGTTTAACTGCCGCAATTGCTGCAAACGAATTTTCTCTTGCGGGTTATCCTCCAGCCAACGCACCACTTGTGCTTGCCGCTCTGAATCCAGTTGCCCATCCAGAAACGCATGCAGATCCTCCTCGGAAACGGGTCTTAATTGCTCACTCATTTGACCCTCCTCAGATTGTTTGGCTTGTTATCAAACATCATAGCCCGCAGCTGTTCCCGGGCACGACTTAATCGTGACATCACCGTACCTACGGGAACTTGAAGAATATGTGCCACATCCACGTATTTCAACTCCTCCATACACACCAGGTGAATCACCTCCCGCTGCTCGGGAGCCAAACCGTCCAAGGCCCGTTCCAAATCGTCCATCATAGGCGCGATCTCAGGATTAGCACCGCTGCTGACCGCGCTCAGGACTGCACTATATTCATCACTGGAAACAAAGGTCGGGCCGTTAACATCACGTTTTATGCGATCCACATGCATATTGTGCATAATGGAAAACAACCAGGCTCGCATATTGGAACCCGGTTGCCATTGATGCATTTTTTCCACAGCACGCGACAGGCAGTCTTGTACCAGATCGTCAGCCGATTCCGGATGGCGGTTTAAAGAACGAGCATAGGCCCGCAAATGGGGGATACACTCCACCAGCAGTAGCTGTTGCTCCGATGTTAACGATGTCCTGAACAAAAACGCCCCCTTCCGGTTAAACTGTGCCACATCAGGCCGCGTCCATGTCCAATAAACGGCTGCCAACCGTTTTTATTCCATCGAAATACTTTCTTCAACAAAACCAACCGCCTACCGGGTGGTCAATCCCAACAGATTGACACTATCCCTGTAGATGCAGCGATCCATCACCACCGTAATGCCTGCGGCTTGAGCCCGTTGCGCCTCGATCTCGTTAACCACCCCATCCTGCAACCACAGGACCGGAACCCCGCGCTTGATACAGGCATCGACAATGGGTGCAATGGAGTCCGGATGACGAAAAACATCCACGATATGAATTTCGCCCGGTACCTGCATCAAATCGGCATAGGCTTTTTCGCCCAACACATGATCCACAGCCGGTCTCACGGGAACGATTTCATAGCCGAATTGCTGCAGTGCTTTTGCGACCGTATGACTGGGGCGGGAAGTCTTGGGAGACAAACCCACTATAGCGATACGCTGGGCCTGTCGCAGCAGTGTTTTAATGTCTTCGGTCGTCGGATTGGTGAAACTCATAAGATAGACCCCCAAATCAGCATCCAAAACCGGATGTAGAAGCGCATGATAAAATATGTACCATAGAATTACACGAGGAGTTGATTTTTCGGCGCCCAATTGATTTACGTCAAGCCTGTATACACTAGGCTCTAATTTGTTTCTAATCAATAAGATAGTCACTGTACCCAGTTGCCCGTACCCAATGTCACAGAAGCCCTTTGCTATACTCATACTAAGAGTAAGTTTATAGAAACGTTGCACGATATTGGTAATAACACATGGAGTGCGGCAGGAAACTTGTTTCACTCTCCAATAACAGAAGTGATATCGGCACATGCAGTTCCATGGAGGTTGTGCCATGAAAATTAATCCCATTTCCACCCCTCTGACATTTTCAAGCAAGCTGCTTCAACGGATCGGTTTCACCGTAATTGTACTACTGGGCCTGTTCACCATCCTGGCCACCGGTGGCAATGGCGATGACCCACCTAAACCGGGTGTTCTGCAATTGAGTGTTACCGCCTTTAGCGTCAGTGAAAGCTCTGCAGATTTACTCATCAGCGTCACTCGTACCTCGGGTGATGATGGCAGCGTCAGTGTGGACTTTGCCACTGAAGACGGAACAGCTGTCGCTGCATCCGATTACACCGCCAACAGCGGCACCTTAAGCTGGGGCGATTCAGACTCGGTGACTAAAACGTTTAGCATTGCCATTACTGATGACACCGCCGTGGAACTGACCGAATCTTTTTCTGTGGTTCTGAGCAATGTCTCCGGCGCAACCCTGGGAGCCGGTTCCAGTGCTGTAGTTACGGTCAACGATAATGACTCTATCAGCATAATTGGTACAGTAAAGGCTCCAAACGGTGTAATCGCGATTACGGAACCAAACCTAATGGAGCGCCTAACGGACAGGCTTCTAACCTTACTTTGGGGAAAACCGGTGACTGCCGCCATCGCCGATCTGGTCTCACCTGTACCCAGTGCCACGGTAAGCGTATTTGAAGTGAACGCCAATGGTGATTTGGTCAATCCCAACCCCATCACAACATCCACCACCGATGGCAACGGTAGCTATGCACTGGCCGCACCGTTAGACGCTCCCGCAGTAAAATATATTGTGCGGGCATTAGGTGGCGCGGGACATTTGGACAGCCGTATCCATTCAAGCACAGTGGATGTGGACCCCGTTAGCGATGCTGCCAGTCGTCTAATTACTGATGTCACGGCGGACCTCAGCGTTATAAGTAACAATGAGGTTGTTCTGATTCATGAGCTGGTTGCGGAAAGGCTACCTGATATCCAAAGCGCAGGGGCCACAACCTTACAGCTGACAGATCGCTTGGTTCAGGAATCCAATAATCACATTGGCACAAACAACCAAATTAGTTCTATGGCGGCCGCGGGTACGATTTGCGGAAACATCAGCAACAGCGGTGCCGCACCCTTGTCCAATATCAAAATCAAAGTGCGAGACTATCTCGACCGAACCATGCGTGCCCAAACCTACAGCCAGAACGATGGCAATTACTGCGTCAACGTCCCCTTTGGCAGCTATATTGTCGGAGCCGTCAATACAAGCGATGACAGCAATGACCCTTCCCGTTCGGCCAGCGAGTGGTATAGCGCCGGTGGAGTCGCCTATAACCCTATTGACGCGGAAGTGGTCAATGTAAACAGTTCGACCACGGTATCGGGCATTAATCTCCAACTGGAAAACGGCGCTCGTATTGCCGGCACAGTAACGGCAGCAGACACCAATGCGGCACTGGAGGGCGTTCAAATTAGGATTCGAGATTTCGACAACCGCTATGTCGTCGCTGTCGGACGCAGTGAAACCAACGGCCAATTCAGTTTCAATGTCATTGCAGGACGATACCTCTTGGAAGCACAAAACCAAACCATTAAGGCATACGCCTCTGAGACCTACGCCGGTATTGACGGCAGCAATAATCGCAATATTGGTATACCGGTAACATTAGCGACGGGGGATGAGATCAGCATCGACTTTACCCTGGAACCGGGATATCTACTCAGCGGCAATGTGTCGGAAAATGGCACACCACAAACAAATACACGGGTAGTAATAGATATCAACGGCTCCGCCGCCAACCGCATCAGAACAAACAATTTGGGTGATTACTCACTTTGGTTGCTTCCGGACATTTATGATGTATATGCCTACGGCCAACAAAATCCAGCAACAGATTTGAGCACCTCAGGTCAAGTTGTCAATTTCAATACCGCAGTCACTCGCATCAACGGCAGCTTGCGCAACGCAACAGGGACTGTCACACCCCGATACGTGGAAATCCGGATTATGGACGCCGTCGGTACGCTTATTGACAGTGAAATCTCTTGGGCCAATGGCAGTTTCACTGCACACAGCAATCAGACCGGCGACCATCTGATTCTGTTCCGAATCTTACACACGTCCGATATTGC
The DNA here is from genome assembly GCA_029882975.1 of Gammaproteobacteria bacterium. Classification (NCBI taxonomy): domain Bacteria; kingdom Pseudomonadati; phylum Pseudomonadota; class Gammaproteobacteria; species Gammaproteobacteria bacterium. The sequence continues at coordinate 68,747 of JAOUJW010000004.1, read as the reverse complement.
CGGAACCGTCTATAACGGTCACACTCGCCTTTTGAGTGGAGACCCGGTTACCATCACGAGCGTGGGTTCCCACCAAAGCCTCGGCACCATCAACCTGCCGGACGGTGTCACCCTAAACGGTCATGTTTATGCAGAAAGTTCCGATAGCGTCAGTCTCAGCGGCATAGCCAACTTTCGAGTTCAATTGCGAGACGACGATGACTTAAGCACTACAGGAACGGGTAATACGCTGGATGATCGTTTCCAGCAAACCCGCACTCGCGGTGACGGCTCCTATCGAATCACGGTTCCGGCTACTGCAGCGGTGGGCACCTATGATCGCATCAAGATGAGAGATGCCACTCTCAATGGTAACTGTGATGGCATAACCTTATCGCCTCTACTGAGCAACATACTGAACTACTATAATGGCGACAATGTTTGTGAACTCAATCCCTGAAGGACATCCGTCACAACAGCGCTTATCGTACCGGTGGTGAAAACCACCGGTAGGAGATAAAGCAGGTTATTACAGCGGAAGTTGCAAAATCCGCCTTTCGCGTGGCGGTTTAGCTTTACCAGCCCGCCCTACAATCGGAGCGCATTTCAATGGAGGAACTATGCATTAACATTCGCTCATGTGGCACACTACTGCGTCGCCACGGTTCCTTAGTCGTAAATAGGCACGTTCGGTTGTTATTGGCAACAGTGAACAGTTGTGTAACAATTCTCGATCCACGGACCCGTGGAGAAAAATAATAGGGAGAAAAACAATGAATGCAATCACCAGGGCCTGCACAGCCGGTCTTTTGGGCCTGTTATTATCCTTTAGCGTTTCCGCTGATGACAATGAATGGGGCTCTTCCAATTTAAAACTTGAGGTAGACACCACTATGTATGGCGGTGATCCGGGCAAGGTTAAAAAGGCGATTTTTTTATCTTTTCTTAATCGTGGCTGGATAGTTGATGAGGTAAGCACCAGCCGTTTTGTGGGACACTTCGCTGAACGTGAAAATACGAAAGCCCAATTTATTCTGAACGGTAACAAAGTGACCATTACCACGGTTAAGGGTGCCGATGAACCCAGAGAGTCATGGCTGGGCAATCTAAGAAAAGACTTTTTGGTTTATCTGGTCCAGCAAGTCGACTACAAATAAGGTTCCTGATCGGCTCGATGAATTGTATTAAATTTGAACCTGATGAATAGCTCTAAAACCCCATCCCGGCTCAATGCGATGGGGTTTTTTCTTCCTTCCTATCACATTCCGTAGCAACTGAACAAAATTGATTGGCGGATGTCTTACGGAAAAGCGGGTGATTCAAGCCCCAAGCGTTTAAATTTCGTAAAAAGCGCATATAATTATTTCAACAAATTAAAAGAAGGACAAAAAAATGGTTGATATTCTGGATATTGTTTTCAGTTTTTGGGTAGGACTCGCCATCCTGCTGATTATCCTGGTTAAATCCTCAATCAAATTTGTACCCCAAAACATGGCTTATGTAGTGGAACGCTTTGGTAAGTACAACAAATCCATGGAAGCAGGTCTGAACTTCATTGTACCGTTTATCGATAAAGTAGCCTACGACCGCACCTTGAAGGAACAAGCGCTGGATGTTCCCAGCCAAGCCGCTATAACCAAGGACAATATCCAACTGGTGGTGGACGGTGTTTTGTACATCAAGGTTTTGGATCCTTATAGAGCCTCTTATGGCGTAGACAACTACCGCTACGCCGTCACCCAATTGGCCCAGACCACCATGCGTTCGGAAATCGGTAAAATCGATCTGGACAAAACCTTTGAAGAACGCGAGAGCCTCAACACCAATATTGTCAGCGCCATCAATGAAGCCTCCGCACCCTGGGGCGTACAGGTCCTGCGTTATGAGATCAAAGATATCGAACCACCCCGCTCTGTACTGGAAGCGATGGAACGACAAATGAAAGCGGAACGGGAAAAACGTGCCGTCATACTGGAATCAGAAGGTGAACGCCAGTCATCCATCAACCGCGCCGAGGGCGACAAACGAGCCCGAGTACTGGCTGCGGAGGCAGACAAAGCCGAACAAATTCTTAAGGCCGAGGGTGAGGCCCAAGCCATCATTGCGGTTGCGGACGCCAAAGCCAAGGCTCTGGAAGTGGTAGGTAATGTAGCAAAAACCGAAGAAGGCCAAAAAGCCATTCAATTGGATCTGGCGGGTCGGGCCATTGACGCTAAAGAGGCTATCGCCAGAGAGTCATCCGTGGTGCTGTTGCCGGACAATAATACCGGTGCTGCCAGTATCGTAACGGAAGCCATGACCATTATTAACCGCCTCAACCAAAGCGGCGGAACGACACAATGATAGAGTACATTCAAGCACACCAAGCCGGTTTTTGGATTGCGCTGGGATTTTTACTACTGGCAGTGGAAGTACTCATCACCGGCTTCAGCACTATTGTTTTATTGTTCGCCGGCCTGGGTGCGGTCGCCACCGGCTTGTTGATAATGGCAGGAATATTACCTCAAACCTGGCTGGCAGGGATTGCAACCTTCGGTATCAGTACAGGAGTACTATCCGCGCTTTTGTGGGGGCCGATGAAACGCTTTCAAGACAAGTCGGAACCGCAAAACAAACAAAGCAGTGATTTTGTGGGGCTGGAATTTGTGTGCAACAGCGACATCAGCCTGACCCAGCCGGGCAGCCATAAATACTCCGGCATTACCTGGAAAGTGGAAATAGACACCGACACTGGATTGGATCAGATCGCCAACGGCACACCCGTGGTGGTATCCGAGGTGAACGTGGGTCTGTTCAAAGTTAAACCCAAAATTGTTTAACCAAGAGATCAGCGTGTCCGTAACGGACACGCTGACAACTTAATTTGGAATGCCTTTAGAACTCAACCGCCATTTGTACCGTAATCATACTGTCGCTGTTGCCGCTGCCCACAAACGCCCCGCCGGCTAACAACTCACCATCTACAGATGACGAGTACTGTTGGGTTTGCATATATTCCACAGATACGGTCGTTCTGTCCGCCGGTGAAAAGGAGTAAGCAAACAGAAAACGATATTCGGGCAGTCCCAAAGCAAGAGCTTGCGCCGTATGTTGATAGCCGGCCGCCACCGTATCGTCACCCAGTTTGTAGCCCACTTCCACACCCATGGCCGACGGTGTGGCTCCCCCGCCGTTGTGAGCTATCTCCAACGGATCAAATTTGTCCATCGCCGTAACGTATTCTCCAAAGACACTCAGATCCCCCATTTCCAAACGTCCGTGGACAGCATAGCCTGCCACATAACTGGTGAGTGTTGTACCACCGGCAAAATCCAAGGCATCCTGCAAACCGTCCGAATCGGCAAAAGAGGAGATATAGTCAAACCCCACGCCGTAATTCATGCTTTCCGATTCTGAACTGTAAGATACACTGGCACCGTATTGCGACAAGGTATCCTCACCCGATGTGTCTATACTGTCGCCGTTAAATACATAAAAAGACGCGCTCAGTGGCCCCATATCCGTTGAAAACAAAAAGGCCGCTTCACGAGTTTCCGCCAACTCCAAGGTCAGAGGATCGGAAACCATATGACTTTCAAAGGCCCCAAAGGGCACATATTGACGGCCGCCTAGGACATCCACCATATCGGTTTTCATGGTAATAGTGCCGGTGTCAACTTCCCAGGTATCCGGATCCTCGTGCAACATGACCACTTGCGCCGACACATTCTCGTTAATTTGGGTTTCGATGCCGATTTCTACTGTCGCCAAGGCCACACCGCTCACATCCACAGTGTCTTCAGTGCCCATATTGGCTTCCACTTCCACTACCCCACTGATGGACATGGTTCGGGTCCAATCCCGGTTTTCAGCGGCTTCCGCCCCCAAAGCCAACCCCCCCAAAATGGAACCCAAAACCAGTTTACTTCCAACAGAATTACGATTCATATTATGATCTCCTCGGAGTCTTCATTTTCCGGTACGCAAGCCCGGATTCTACTTATTATGTTTTCATCCTTTTGCGGATTCATAAATCCATTTACTTCTGATAAAAGGATGCTACTGATTTCTTTCTGAATGTAAAGATATATCCATAAATGGGTTAGCATTTTCCTTTCTTAATTGTTACAACTCAGTAACACACCATCCAATTTGTACAATATTTGATCTCACTTTGAATAATTTCAAATTAAGCACGCCGAATACGTATTGTCTAAAATTTCATACTGGTGTAGTTTTGGCTCGGTCGATGGTTGACTAATGGACCACCGAGATTCGCCTCATAAACCATGTGAATTGCAGGAGATCTTTAAGACCGTCAAACGCATAGACGCTATAGGGATGCTCGTTTACATCTTAAGACCTGGAGTTTTCGGGGGCCAGTCAAAGCAGTCAAAAAAGGGGGCTATCCTCTTAGGGGTAGTTGCACATAGCTCATATAACTAACGTATAAGAAGGGGTTTTTCATCATGAAAATAGCAAGCGTTACGGCAAAATTAATCACAATTTGCTTTCTTGCATTTGCATGCACAACTGCATTCGCCGGGGGCAATGAAATTAATATTGATGTGAATGAATGGAGTTTAAAAATCAACAAATCCAAAATCAAGGCCGGTTCCATTAGCTTTGATGTGCTGAACAGCGGTAAGGAAACACATGAACTGGCTATTATCCGGCTGGATAATAAAATGATGGCGGATGTGGGTAAGTTACCCGTCAACAAACACGGCGGTATCGACGAAGACAATATGAACTTCGGTGAAGTTGTGGGTGAAATTGAGGACATCGTCTCCGGCAACAAAGCCAGCAAGCATTTTAAACTGGCACCCGGTCGTTATGCGGTAGTCTGCAATATCCAGGAAACCGAGCCCGATGGTTCCGTGGAAGCCCACTATTCCATGGGTATGCGTGCATTATTGGAAGTGGAATAAGCCGGCGGGCAAAAAAGACAGGGGGTTATTCTACCCCCTGTAGTCCGCTACTGCCCCCAGGAATATGCTTTCGTAGTAATCACCTGCACGGTACGCCGCCCCGATGATCTCACTTATCCTTGCTTCCATCCCGGCATTGCCTTTCCCAAAGCCAAAAACCAAATGCCTTGAAATACACGCACAAACCACCATACTAGTGCCACAATTGTAATAAGGTAGCCAACGCCATAGAACAGGGTACCCATACCTGCCATCACCAATACCGATACAAAAATAAACGTTCGAATTAACCAATGGTGATGACTGGCCAGCAGGTTCAAGTCCGTTTTATTCGCGACTTCGACTCGCCCTAAACAATGTTCGTATTGTTTGGATTTAAAGTGACTGACGGCGCAGCCAAAAAAAGCGGGGATAAATAAAACATACGATAAATAGCTGCCCCACAGAATGACCGCCTGAGTTTTGTTGACTTGGCAAACACTCGCTTTCATGTGGACCTCCTAGATGCTGTGAGCCGATTGTTCCGGGCTCATTACAAAAAAGCATAACAAAGAAAATTGGGAATTGTTCAAGCAATAACCACTTTCACTATCCATGAATTCGATGACCCGGTTCTTCGTCGTATCCTTTCCTTCGGTTTTTGAAGCAATTAGCTAATTACTTAGTTTATACGTAGGCAAAGCACCCGCAAGAATCTCTGATTTTACTGATGAAACAACAGGAGGCTTACCACCGCGGTAAACTCCAGCGACATCGAGAGATAATCGGTATTACCTTTCGTTTTCATTCGATTAAACGATTTTACCTTTCATCATCCAGGTCCGATAATTTGTCTCAAGAATTGCAGTGTTTGTCTCAGTGAAACAGTTTATAACTATTTGATATATTGGAGAAAAATGATGGAGAATCGTGAAGGTCAAAAAGTTCCGGCGGTTACTTTTCGCACTCGGCGTAACCACGAATGGCTCAATGTAAGTTCGGACGAAATCTTCAAGGGTAAAACGGTTGTGGTTTTTTCCCTGCCGGGTGCCTTTACGCCCACTTGCTCGTCCACCCATGTTCCTCGCTACAATCAATTGGCGCCTGTATTCAAACAAAACGGTGTCGATGAAGTGATTTGCATTTCCGTGAACGATGCCTTTGTCATGAATGAATGGAAAGCAGAACAAAAAGCGCATAACCTCACCTTCCTGCCCGATGGCAACGGTCACTTTAGTGAAGGCATGGGCATGTTGGTGGACAAGGAAGACCTGGGATTCGGCAAACGCTCCTGGCGCTACTCCATGTTGGTTAAAGACGGTGTGGTAGAAAAAATGTTTATCGAACCCAACAAACCGGGCGATCCGTTTGAAGTTTCTGACGCTGATACCATGTTGAATTATATCGCCCCTGACGCGACCAAACCTAAAAGCGTCAGTATTTTTACCCGTCCGGGATGTGAATATTGTGTTCGTGCAAAAGGCCTGCTCAATGATGCCGGACTGAGCTATGAAGAGTTGGTCCTTAACCGGGACTATACCGAGGCCACTTTACGTGCGATTTCCAAAACTTCCACTGTACCGCAAGTGTTTATTGACGGAGAGCACATTGGTGGTGCGGAGGATTTGGAGCGCTACTTGGCCTAAACCTAGTCGCGTCGGGTTTTTACCCGTTGCTTTTTGCCATAGTTTGCAGACATCGTTTGTTACCATGGCCGGTGACTCCTCCCCCGGAGTCACCATTTTTTTTGACTTTAAATCCTACCGCTGCGTTTTAAGTTCAGGTATTGATTGGCCAGATCGATATGAAAATGTTTGGCCAGGGAATCGGTAATCACCACTCCCTGCTCCGCCAATCGTTCCAGGACCCGTTGACGCTGTTCTTTAAATTGCAGCACACCGGTGTATTGCAGTGCGCTTTCAAAATCATTTACTTGAGTGGACTCGACATCATCCAGAAACTGCTCGCGAATACTGGCTACCATGACCAAATGATGCTTTGCCAGAGTTTTCGTGGCCACCTGTAAATCCTGGCGGTCCTCTTCACGAATATTACTGACAATAATCACCAGTGCGCGCTTACGCTGATAGGCCATCATGATTTCGGCAGCCTGAATAAAATCACTGGTATTGGTGGTACTGTGTAAATCGTAGATGCGATTCAACAGGGTATTAATAGACGTCTTTCCCTTAACCGGCGGGATCCAGCGAGTGTCCCCGGCAAAAGTCAGCAACCCCGCAGCATCGCCTTGATTTAACGCCATGTATGCTGTCAGTAATACCGCATTTAACGCTTGATCAAAATGACTCAGTTCACCATCGTGGGTACGCATACGTCGACCGCAATCCAATAGAAAAATAATATCCTGGTCGCGCTCGTCTTCGTATTCCCTGGAAATGAGCTTCACATGTCGCGCGGTGGCTTTCCAGTCAATCTGCGACATGGCATCGCCTTTACGATACTCACGCAGTTGGTGAAAGTTCATGCCTTCACCGCGACGTTGTTGTACGTGTATACCTAATTGGTTGATTTGTTGACCGTGTTCCAATTTTAAGAAAGTATTGATATTGGCAAAATTGGGGTAGATCTTCACGGTGGCCGGCTCACCCGTTTTGATGCTGTAATCCCACAATTTCCATCGCGACCGTATGCGCAATTCAACGTTTCCGAACTGCACGTCACCGCGAATCACCGGTTTGGCCTCATAATGGATCTCAGCGTATTCCATGGCCGGAATAATAATGTGACAAGGAAAGGCATCGACCACAAGCTGCTTAGGGAACTGATCGAACACTGTCATCTCCAGTGCACGTTCGAAGGGATTGTTTATGGTTAATTTGATGGCATTGGAGGCCCCCAGAGAAAAACTGCCCGGCATTTCTCGGCTTACACTCACCATGCGGACTTCACGCAGAGCAAAGGCATCCATAACCGCGACGAAGAGCACGCCTAGGCCGCTCCCCCACCACAGCATGACATAGAAAGACACCTGTTCCGACGTCAACCAAGACCTGGCCAACGCCAGTCCCAGCGCGAGCAATACCCATAGCCCGAGAACACGCAGTTGAATATTACTGGGTCTCATTCGTCGCAGCCACTACAATTCATACCAATATTCATCACAGGCGTGGCGCTTCTACGGTATCCAAAATTCCCGCTAAAACGTTGTCTGCCGTTTGGCCGTTAATTTCCATATCCGCAGATAAAATGATTCGGTGTCGCATCACCGGCAGTGCCATCGCCTTAACATCATCAGGTAATACAAAATTTTCCCCGCGCAAAAAAGCATTGGCACGCGCCGCCCGAACCAAACCGATACAGGCCCTGGGACCGGCGCCTTTCACAATGGCGGGGCTGTTTCGCGTTGCCCGGACAATGCGCACAGCATAGTCCATCACTTGTTGGTCTACAGCGATATTCGCCACCATTTTTTGCAGTTGCAGTATATCTTGCGGGGTATGTTTGGCATCGCCCACATCCACCGATAAGGCGTCGTCGACGCTACCATGGGTGACTGCTTGAGTCAGCTTCACTTCGTCCTCGTGACTGGGATAGTCGATAAATATTTTCAACAAAAAGCGATCCAGCTCCGCTTCCGGTAAGGGGTAGGTGCCTTCTTGCTCAATGGGATTCTGAGTAGCCAATACCATAAAGGGTAACTCCACCGACAGACGTGTTCCTTCGATGGTGACCTGCTTTTCCTGCATGACTTCCAATAAAGCCGCCTGGGTCTTTGCCGGTGAACGATTAATTTCATCAGCCAGTAGCAGGTTGGTGAACACCGGCCCTTTGCGTACATGAAATTTACCTTCGCGCATATCGTAGATGGTGTGGCCGGTAATATCCGCAGGCATAAGATCAGGCGTAAATTGTATACGCTTATGACTGCCATCGAAACAAGCTGCCAGGCTCCGCACCAGCAAGGTTTTACCCAATCCCGGCACCCCTTCAATGAGTACGTGACCGCCGCATAGTAAAGCGATCAACACCTGATCAACCACGTCGTTCTGACCAATCAGGATGCGGCTGATGGACTGGCGAATCGCGTTCACTTTTTCACTGGCAACGGCAGTGCCGTTAACCATGCTGTCTGAATCATCATTCATAATCGATTTCCAATTTTTTGTATTAAACTGATTACGTAATAAAATTCGTCTTCCGAATCAATATCGGTACGATATAACGCCATTTCCACATCCGCTGAGGAAATGTCACATTGCTCTCTAAGCCAATCCTTTTGTCTGGTTTCGTCCAAAGCACTAAACCGGGGATTGGCCCGGTGGATTTTCCGAAACACAATGGCATGCATATCCTCAATCAATTTTAACCGGTGCTTCGAACGCCAAAAATAACCACTGGTGGCACTGATGTGCTCGTCCAGACTACGCCGGGTGGTAACATCCAGTTCCCTCACGGGACCAAATCGCTTGGTTTTGATAAGTAACCAGATAAACAACCATACCAAGCACGCCAGCAGCAATTCGGGTGTATGCTGTTGCAACAACTCGAACAGAGTAGGCATTTGCATACCATAAACCAAGAGCACATTACCCTTGTCTCCCAACAGTATGGTAGCCAAATAAGCGTGGTCTACTTTTTTGATTTGTTCAATGTTCCAGATCTCAGCATCTGCCAGCACAGTCAACAATCCCGTGCCCACTTCAAACTGCATAATCTGCGCACCGGCACTATTGCCATCCCAATAAAAAGGCGTAGGGCCGTTGTGTTTTTCACCGGACAAGGTCGGATGTTTTAAAGCGGAACCCCGATCAAAATGAATACGCAGTGGTTGATCTATGTTGTTAAAAAACAATTTTGTCAGTTCCGAATCGGGAATGGAATTGTCTATTTTGTTCTCAGGTATAGTATCCTTTGCAGTCTGGTCCGGATCGGTTTTGGCTTTTTTATTGGCGTCACGCAACAGCTCACTCAGTTTTTTGTCCAGCAAGTCTTCGTTTTCGGTTTGTTCCTCACAATCACAGTCAACCTGTTCCTTGCTCACACTAAATTGCTCTAACAAAGCGTTTTTTTCATCTCCGCTGCTGATGTGAGCGCCCACCACCAGATTCCCCCCCTGCTCCATCCATTGCCTCAAAGCGCTGAGCCGATCTGCTTTTTTCAACTGACGAGTATCGGTAATTAAAATCACACCGCTATCCGGCAACTGATCCAATTGGGCCATGCGCGCACTACTTTGTACCGTATTACCGCGCAACTGCAAATACTGCTGTAAGGCCAAAAATGGATTACGCTTGGCCTTGGCACTCCAACCTTGATTAACGGTCTCTTCATAGGTCTCTATAGACACATAAAGAACATAACCTATCAGCCCCAGGATCAAGCACAACACCGCCACACCCACTTTAAGCTTCATGAGAAAATATCCCCGGCCAATCCCGACATAAAGCCACTACATCCGACTCTTCCGGCATGCGATGCCCGTATGCCAGTCGTTGCCAAATGCGCGTCAACTTCTGCATATAAACATCCAACTCCTGCAAAGCCGATTGGTGAACGATGTCCGCGCATTCCTTTTCCGTATGCGATTCGTTGAACTCAATGTGATATTGGTGAATCAAGCGAGATAATGTGGCTCGATATAGCAGTCCCAAGGCTTCACGGGCCGCACCGCTTTGCCAGATGGACAAAACTTTGTCGGGTACGTTTTCCGGAAGACTTTCTTTACGCACATCCAGGCCAAAAAGAATTTCCGGAGGCTGCACCTTGGGTTTCCTCGACGGGCGCATACCCTTTGCCAGTGATTTTATATAGTCGCGATAGTGGTAGACCAAGAACACCACCAACACAACCACGCCAACCCATAACAATATCTCCAACATTTTCGCCAAAAGTATTGCCAACCCGCTGATATTGCTCTTTTCGTCATCCGGTTTTGATTCAGATTGATATTTTTCCAAAAACTCAATAAAGTTAATCAGCCATTCGGGTATTTGATCGCTTTCTTGTAAATCCTTGCTGTTTTTAAAACGCCAGTGGGTTTCCGTTATCTCCTGATTAAAGTCCTTGCCTTTTAGAACTTGCTCAATATCTTCCTGAGATCGTTGTGCGGCTGGTGTTAAAACAAATTTAGCGGGTTCAACAGGAGTTGCTTGTTGCTCCTGGGCATAACCTTCCGCTGCCGGAAAACACATTAAGCCCAGGAACAACAACAGTATAAGCTGCGCAACGCTTCCTACGGCAGATTTATTGCTTGTTTCGACAGGGCTTGACTGGCCAGAACCGCTTTGTCCAAACGGCAACTGGCGCGCCGCTAAGTGCCGGAAACGAATTTCAATATCCCATCCTTCCAAGGAAATACGCCGACTGATGTACAAACTGAAACCCGATAAGGTATAAAACGGGGCAATCAATACCATGGCAGTGTAAGATAAACTGTTAGCCAGCAATTCTACAAACTGTTCTTCCGACTCAATAAAACCCAACCAGTTAAAATCCACTTCTTCGGGAATAAACATATAGATCATTCCCACGGCTCCCAGCAATAGGGCCGCTTCCAAATGAATACAAACCGCTGTCAACCAGGTTGCGGCATTGCTGGATTCAATATGCAATACCCGTAAGCGCTGCCGTCTGGGGGTTCCTTTTAAACCTTCTAATAAGGTCACCGGCATATCAAAGGAACGACTAAAACTAAAGCGGCGCCAAGTAAGCCAGGCCAGGCTGTCTTTCCAGGCAAAAGACCACATGGCTCGAAGCGCGGCAGGAACGGTTACGGTTTCTCCAAACAAAGAACGACTGGCCATATACAATGGAACCCGATCCCAAATGGGTTTAAGCCACCAGGTAATCGTAATACCGATCCATAAGGAGTCATAAAACAACACAGTTAACAATACAAATACCGGTAAACTGGGTAACAGCCAAGCTAAGACCAAAGCACGATACTGTTTGCGCGCCAGCAACACACCCAGATCCAATGCTTCCCAGGCATTACGCTCCCGAGCAATAATACCGATGCGACTAAGATCCATGGCGCGAACCCCGGCCGGCGAAAACACAGTAAATGATCACCAGCAACCACAGCAGCGCACCCACGCCGTATTTAACTTGTGCAGGCAGTAACGAACTGGAGGACCAGAACGCTTCGAGAAAAGCGGCAATCACCAGAAACAAGGCCGCGCCATACATGATTTTTACCGCGTCCATGGACGCGAGTTTTAAAGACGTCATACGCGTATACTGGCCCGGCTGGATCAGCGAATAACCCAACTTAAGCCCCGCGGCCCCGCAAAATACAATGGCGGTCAATTCAAAGGCACCATGTCCAATCACAAACGGATAAAATGTGGAAACAAAACCCAATTGGGTCAAATGCCCTGATACACCGCCTAAAACAACTCCATTAAAAAGCAGAAAAAATATAGACCCCAAACCAAAAAACACGCCGCCGGCAAAAGTGCGAAAACCAATTCCGATATTATTCTTAATATAAAAACCAAACATCATCAGATCAGTATCCGATTCTCTTTCGCGCCCCACGATTTTCGCTGTGGGATCATACATGCGCTCCATGGATTGCACTTCACTATAAGCCATGGCACTGTAAATCATTTCTTCTTTCTGGTAGCACAGCAGCCCAAAGATCAAGGCAGGCCCGAGAAACAGTGCCAATGAGATGTAGACAAACGCTTTATTTCGACGTAATACTTGAGGAAATCCCGCGGCAAGAAAGTGCACCCAGCGATAACGAAACCGACCGGGACGTCGATATAAGTGATGGTGACCACGCATCACCAGTTGATTTAAATACTCCACCAAACCCGGTGTATAGCGTCTTTGCTTAGCCAGGGCCAAATCGTGACAGGCTTGGCGATACAGTTGCGGTAACTGTTCGGAACCTTGATGAGACTCCCGTGCAAACTTAGTTTTAGATAACTCTTTTAACAGCCTGTCCAGTTCCTCCCAGTGATGGCGGCAACTGTCTTCAAAATTCTGCTGTCTCATTTCGCCCCCAGCAACCAGGCTCCGATACCGTGAACCGTTTTGACGGCAGCCTCGTTCTCTTGCTTGATCACATCTTTTAAAATCTGTGCCAGTTCTTCCTGCCGGGCTTGAGTTAATTGCTTATGGCGCTGGGCAAAGTTTATAAAAGCAATCTGATCATCCAGTTCAAGAGCCACAGGTGCCATCACGGGCTCATGGTCCGGCAGTTTTTCCGCTTTTTTCAGTGGGCGTCGGTGAATCACAATGGTACCCGCGGCCAAATCCCCCAACCGTTGAAAGTTACGCCCCATACTCATGGCAACCAAACCAATAAGATAAGCAAACGGCATAAAATCCGCAGCCCTAAGCAGGTTTCGCGTCACGGAAGCACCCCAGGTCACCGGGGTCAGGTCTTCATTTACCACTGCCAGCTTCAGGCTGCGTTTGCCCGGTGTCTGGCCGCGGTAGAATACCTCGAAAAAGACAGGATAAAACCATTCCAGCAAAAAAGTCACTACTAAAAAAACACCCATGCCCATTTTGCCGAAGAACGCCAACACAATGAACAAACCAAATAAAATCAAACTGCGATAGAACACATCGATCGCATAAGCCAACACCCGGGGCACCGGCCCGGCTAACTGCGCTTCCAGGTCAATGCCTTCGGGTGTTTCAACAAAATAAGCCGTATCTACGGTTTCACGTTCCAAAAGTCATGTCCAAAATGCACCGGGCATTTTATGCAGCGTTGGCCGCCTCAATGCCGAAAATGTTTCTGTACACCACTCCAAATGCGATCAACATGAGTGGTACGGTCCAGATGAGCCCAATAAACAGTGGAATCACGCTGATGACGACAATTATCCAGACTAACAGACCCAATCCAACAAAACGGAACCAACACTTTGATACCGCTTTACGCGACGCTTCCAGTGCCTGCCAAGGGCTCAAACCTTTTTCCACCACCAAGGGCACCGCCAGGTAATACGCCACCATCAGATAAATACCCGGCAGAACGAGCAATATTAAGCCAATCGCAATCATGATATACATGATCAGTGCAGTGATTGCCAATGGTAAGGTTTTGTGGAAATAAGATACCACTTCCGTTGGCGACACGGCGACACCCGCAGCCATTTTGAGCCCCATCATAAACAATCCGGCACCCAAGGGTAATGACACCACAGTTACAATGACCTGGTTCAAAAATGCCCCAACAATCACGTCCGATGCAATGGGCTCTCCCGGTACCAATTCGGTTGCAAACCCCAAGGCTCCCAGAACAACAGGCACCAGGAATGTAACCGGTAAAACAACCACAAGGTAAAGAATTGCAGCCAAAAAAACGGTCAGCTTGTTTCCTTTGGTCTTTGCCCAAGCTTCATTAAGAATGTCATTGATAAAAAACTGAAACTGACCTGTAACGCCTCGCTCCAATGAACCGTATCCCTCGGTGGAAGGCGCTTCTGTCAACTGGGCCTCGGGCGCTTTGTAAATATCACTCATTGCAAACCTCCACTAACTTAATTGGCACGGGTTATAGCGTTCCTGATTGGGACATGACGGGAATAGCAATAGCCAAAACCATCCCGACGATCATGATTCCGGTTAATACCAGGGCCCAAACAGACCATTTTTTCTGCACACGGTTAAAATGTTCCAGACTGTCCCAGCGCTTATTTTTCCAGGCCCACTCCCTGCCTTTGATTCCCAATACAATTGCAACCACAAAGCCAATATAAGGAAGGAATGCCAATAAGCCGACCCAGGTTTTGTTGCCGATGGCCCAAATCCAGTTGAGTAAAAACGCTCCCCAACTCCAGCCCTTAACTCCAGGAGGACATTCGATAGCACCGCCCATACCGGAGTTGTTCTCGGTGTCAGTCATTAATTCTGCATCGGGTGTTTTGTACACGTCATTCATTTGTTTTTCCTCTGGCGAGTTTGTGATAACGGGCAAATAGCCATCAGGAACAGGACGTTACCACAGGCCCTGGAGATCACCTAGCAAGCCGTTTCTAAATGGTTATATTCACGTTTTAGCCGTGAACTGGTACTCCAAACCCATCTGAAATTTGTTTATTCCAAAAGATGGGTTCTTTTGGGTTTGTGCCATTAGCGGGTGGAAATTCTGTAAACTTTAGTTCAAATTCCAGTCGCCTACAGAATCGGAACCGATCAATATTTAGACAGCAAATAGGATTGGAACCATAACACGGAAGGATACGCCGAGATCCAGATCCAAAAAAACCGATTCAAACCAAACAAACAGGCATTAGCAAAGTGAAACACAGCGGCAATGCCCAAAGCCAGAATCATTGCCGGTCGAAACAATAAGGCCAAAGGAAACAACAATTCAAAACCCATGACACACCAAGACATGCCCCACAGCAAACGCGGCTGGGTGCTCCAATCTCTAAGGGACTCACTGACCGGGTAAGTTGAAAATCGAAACACGTCGACTAAGGCCAGGCCACTGCGCCAATCCGGGTTGAGCACTTTTACCCAACCGGAAACAAAATACGACAGGCTCAGTTGCACAGCCAAGTAAGCCAGTGCCAGCTGCTGCCAATAAACCCCAGGTGCCCAATAAGCTGCACACAAGCAACTCAAAAGGAGTAAGCTCATACGATCGGAGCCGCCGTTGTAGGGTCCTTGGAAGCGATGCAAAACCAACAAGCTCAGAACTAAGAGCAGAACACTAACCCAAGGGGTATGAACCCCTATCAGTAGCAACAGAGCCAAAACCAAGCGGGGAAAAAACAAGTAGCGTACGTTGCGGCAAGACTTTAAGTGTTCCAAGCTCTGCAAGCTAAACGCAAAACCCATTAACAGTTCGGTGGCACGCAGACTGTCCTCAAAGCTCATATCTCCGCCTCCAAAGCTTGCTCAAATATTCGCCAACGCTTTAGGCAGAGACATATAAGCCACTTCCTGTAGCAATTCTTGTCCCTGCCGGGACAAAAGCAACAAACGAAAGCGGATATGGCTTACACCCTGCTGTTTTGGATAGAGCAAGGTATGGTCCCTTTTTAATCGATACAAAATTTCCGCTTCACTGTGTGCTGGATTCACCCCGGCTAACAGTCGCTCGGCACAACTAACCACGAATAAGGTTTCATTCCACTTTGGGTTCCAAATCACGCGCCATAACATCGGAATTGGACTCACGTGCTTGGGTTGAGGTCGATAAGGTTGCCAGTGCGGTTGGGGCTCGCTTGCATTGCAGAGCAAGGCGTATTCTAACCGTGGTGACGGCGCAATTTGATCAAAAAACCGCCAAGAAGGTATCAAGGCTGGGAACAACAGTTTTAGTGAGTGCAACATGGCATCCGAGTCCGGTTTATCAGCCCATCCTGGCTGTATTGATTGTGATTCAAGAAATATTCCACAACCGACTTACGCTCCCGGAACCAAAAACCAAACCCGCCGGAGGCGCAAAAACCCTCCCTGAGGCAAGGCCGCTGATCGCCTCTCGCTTCCTGTGGCTAATGCGAATGGCTATAATCCATGAAACAACGCCATTACTGGCAATTCGGAGAAAAACATGTTCTGGACGACCAAACCAACACCGGAAAGCTATTTGGATGAGATAGACAAACTGCACATCAAAAAACCGGTTACATTGGAACAGTTAGACAGCATCTATCACAATACGGTACAGCGTGCCCTTACCGACATGCATTGGTACCAAAAACGGCAACGGCGCTGGCGCACCGGGTCACGTCTGATTCGAGGCGTGGTTTTTTTAATGTTATTGGTAGGCGCTGTGATTCCGTTGCTGCAACCGGACAAAGCTCAAAACGGCTATATCGCCCTGGTCATTGCCGGATTGAGTTTTAGTCTCGACAAGATTTTTCTGGTTTCGCAAACCTGGGTCCGCTATATGTCAGCAGAAATGGCCATCAAAACCCTGATCCTGGAATTTCGCTATGACTTTCTTATCACCCGGGCAGGATTAGACGACAACCGCGCCGATAGCTTATCGGAAACCATATTGGCCGGTTTTAAAACGTTTTTGCTCAAGGTGCATCAGGTGGTAACCGATGAGACCAACGCATGGTCCATGCAGTTGGATACAGCTCTGAAAATGTTGGGTGATACCATGAAGAAGCAAACCGAACTCAGCGAACAAAAAATGAAAACCCTGGAACAAATGGAACCGAAGCTGAGCGTGACGCCATCCAAAGGCAAGTCCAACGAAAGAAAAAAATCGAGCCCGGCTAAGCTGCTCGATACCATCGACCACAATTGAATGGTAACGGGAAAATGGCTATTAAGAAAAATCCGCATTTAAATGCGGGTAGAAAGGAACAAACGGTGAAGCTGAATGATACAGGAGCCTGAGTCATGAGAACCGCATTTGCACTGGCTTTTCTAGTGGTTTTGTACCTTTCTTTGGTATTTGAAACCGGGGTTTTTTATCATGCAACACAAAGGGTACTGGACTGGCTCAACCAACCACAAGGCAGTGGGTACATGGGCTGGTATATAATGCTAAGCTTGGGGGCCGGATTTTTATTTAAAATAACTTATTTCGACACACTGAAACTAAATCGCGTCACACGTCAATTGCTTGAACGCATCAAAACCCATGGAGCTACTGCGGAGAAAATGGAAAATTCCGGCTATGGCAATGTGCGATTGAGAGCAAACATCATATTCCAGGATTCCGGATTCCTGTTCACTATAAAACAGACCACCGGAAATACGGACAATGATGTATTGTTTTCCAGAAAGTTTCTCGACTGGAATTCCCTGCAACAGTTTATTGCGCGTGAAACCAGTTTTAATCTACACGATTTTATGCATGGTATAGAACCGCAAAACGGTGTTTAATGCCGCTATCACCAGCTCCATAAGCTGTCTGTCCCGGACCCTGTGCCAACGTTAAACGGCTCAACTAAAATCTCCGCTTACACGGTAGAATAACCACAGAAACCCATACACTCGATTAGAATCTTTCTAAAGCACTTCGTTCCGCGTACTCGGGAGCCTGGGGAAGACTGTTACAGTGTTATTAACATCACCGGCTGGTTGGCAATGACTTTAACGTTATTACAATTACGATAAACACGGATATCGAATATCACTATAGTATATAATTCCCTGGCACCTACCCAAGGTGCCTTGTTTCAAAGGCTGTTTCAATCCGGGCCCAATAGAGGTTAGAATATTGACACATCTGTAACATTTTTGTGGGAGAGATATCGTGTTCAGTAGGTTTTGCCGCATCGCTTTTGTTTTGTTACTAATATTAAATGTCAACATAGCCCACAGTGCACCCGAAGGAAAGACAACGACTAAGCAGTTCGTGGTTGGCTTCGCTCAAGATACCTTGAGTATTGACTGGCGCGCACGACAGGTAAATGAAGTAAAGCAAGCTTTGGCAACCCATCCCAATGTACAATTTATTGTTAAAGATGCCGGTGGGCATACCGAACAACAAATACGGGATGTAGAGAGCCTGGTCAATGAAGGCATCGATCTGCTCATAACCAGCCCAAGGGACGCACAGTCGCTGGCGCCTATTATCTCTAAAACTTATCTCAAGGGAATTCCAGTTATTTTGCTGTCTCGCAAAGTGAACACGGAAGACTACACCACTTTCATTGGCCCGGACGATGTCGCCATCGGTGTCAAAGCAGCACGACGGCTTGCCAACAAACTCAACGGAAAGGGAAAAATCATAATGTTGAGCGGGATTCCGACGACCACCACCGCAATGGAACGTGCCATAGGATTTCGTAACGGATTAATTGCTTTCCCAGGCTTACAAATCGTTGCTGAAAAATACGCCAACTATCAACGCTCCGATGCAATACAGGCTATGGAAGGCATCATTGAATCGGGTGTACGCTTTGACGCCATCTATGCCCAAAGCGACAGCATGGCAACCGGCGCTCGAATGGCGCTGCTTCAAGCCGGGATTAAACCAAGCAGTAAACAGATTATCGGCGGTGATTATATAAAGGAAGCCAGACAAGCCATACGCATCGGCGAACAGGACGCTACATTCACCTATCCCACGGGGGGTAAAGAAGGGGCACTATTTGCTTTAAAGATATTGAACGGTAAAAAAGTACCCAAGCACGTCGCCTTGCCCTCCGTAATAGTGGACAAATCCAACGTGGATTCTATTGAACCCATTTTCTGATTTAGCTTGTTCTATACTTAAGCCGGTATCGGCCTGAAATCAAAAGTTAATGATGGACGGCTTTTTGCAAAGTTCGCTGTCCCCCGGCAGAATTGGCCAAAAACCGACTTCAGGATGAAACTATGGACGTGCCAGCTAACGTATTGATCCGTATTATTATTTTATGGAAAATTCTAACGCTCGGATTGATAACCGGGCCACTGCAAGCATCAGAAAAACAATTCATCATTGGTTTTGCCCAAGACACCATGAGTAATGACTGGCGTATCCAACAAGTCAAAGATGTGGAACAAGAATTGGCAAAGCATTCCAAAATCCGCTTCATCGCGACGGACGCACAGGGCCAAACAGCAAAACAAATATTGGATATTGAAACCCTGGTCAAGAAGGGTATTGACCTCTTGATTACCAGCCCGAAAGACGCCTACGCCCTGACACCGATCGTTGCAGAAACCTACAAAAAAGGGATTCCTGTCATTCTATTGGATCGGCGCATCAACGGCGACCTTTACACCACGTTTATTGGCCCGGACAATATGGCCATTGGCGAGCTCGCGGCAAAACGAATAGCCACCCGGCTCAAAGGCAAGGGCCGTATCATAATGCTGGGAGGAATCCCCACGGCAACTCCGACGATAGAACGCAGTTTGGGATTTAAAAACGGACTGTTGGCCTACCCGGGATTAAACATTGTCGCAGAGAAAACCGCAAACTATTTGCGTGCCGACGCCATTCAAGCCATGGAAGAAATAATCCATTCAAACATTCAGTTTGATGCCATTTACTCACACAGTGACAGCATGGCCACCGGTGCCCGTATGGCATTGTCACAGGCGGGTATCGCTACAAAAAATATTTGCATCATAGGTATCGACTATATCGAAGAAGCCCGCCAAGCCATCCGTGCAGGAGAACAGGACTCGTCCTTTACCTACCCTACGGGAGGCAAAGAGGGCGCCGTATTTGCCCTGCGAATATTAAACGGGATGCCGGTTCCCAAGCATATCCCCATCGCTTCGATCATGGTGGAAAAATCCAATGTGGATAAAGTAAAACCCATATTCTAATCTGAAAATATCCACACAAGAGCCCATTAATGCCTCTACTAAACCTCAACAAACTTAACAATAAACTGCTATTGTTTTGGTCCGGCTCTTTGCTCCTATCCCTTTTGCTTATTGGCCTTTTGTTTCGATACATGCTCACGGAGTTGTATAGCAGTAACGCATCTCGATATATCACTCAAGCCTATATTTCCCTGCAGGAACAAATAGCCAATCGCATGGAGCAAACCAAAGACGTGGCCGCAATTTTTGCCTCTCGTTCTGAGCTGATCGCTTCGATGAATATGATCAACAAATACGAAGACCGCAACAACTACCAGGCCATACTTTTCGATGTAGAAAAAAGTCGCATCGCCCGTGAAAGCGGTCGACTCATCCAATCAAATAACATTGAACATGTTTTCATACAAAACGAGCATGCCGGCTTGGTGACCCTGGCAACGAAAACCTCCAGCGGTGACAACCATACCAAGGGCGCCGGCATCCATCTATACCATTCAAGCTATGACAGAGGTGAATTGAAATTTCTTCATACACAAAAAGAAAGCGGCACATTTACCCTCGCCTCGTACCCAAATTCCGCCATCACTATATCTGAACTCATTCGTATACCCTCTAAACCCCGTGCGCGTTTGTTTGTTGCAAACAATACCCTGCATATTGAAAGTTTGACACCCATTACTCAATCTAACCAGGGAGGAATCGTCGGCTGGATTCACTTGGTAGACACCCTGGATGAGGAATTTTTCAACAGTGTCATGCAAAGATATAAACTGGAGTATTTCATTAAATTACCTGGTGGAGAATCCAGCGGCAACCCAAGACTGCAGACCGCAGAACAGCACAACATACCGTTGCTAACCATTTCCACAAAAACAACGCCGCAATGGTATACAGAAAATATTAACAATTTCTTCACCGGCTCCACCCGGCTGCCATTGGACTCCGGTGAGACTGTATTGCTATCCATAGGAGTCAAAAACGAATCCCTGACATCGACTATCGAGCTGTTTTCCAAAGCCATGTGGCTGGCCGTGTTCTTTATTGTGTTTATATTGGCACCGATCGGTTATCTCTTTCTGCGCCGCTTTGTCTCCTCCCCTGTAGATAGTCTGGTCAACAGCATTAAATCGCTAAGCAAGGATACTGTAGACCTGAACCTAAAAGATGCTGAACAGGATGAGCTGTCTTTCCTAGCCGCTTCCGTACAATCCATGAGCCAGGCGATCAAGGAGCGGGAGGACGCTTTACAATACAGCGAGGCGAGAGTTCGAATATTATTGAACTCAACCGCAGAAGCCATCTACGGGATAGACACCAACGGGCTATGTACCTTTGCCAACCCCGCATGTGCTAAACTACTGGGGTTTCAATCCACGCAACAACTGCTTGGCCAATATATGCATCAATTGGCACACCATAGCGACACCAACGGTCGGGCTGTTGCATTTAAAGAATCTCATATCTATTTAACACTGAGCCGGGGAACAGGTACCCATTCCGACAAAGAAGTTCTGTGGCATCGCGACGGAACGTGTTTTCCTGCGGAGTATTGGTCATTCCCAATTTATGAAGATAAAAACATCAGCGGCGCGGTTGTAACTTTTATTGACATTACGGAACGCAAGCGAAACGAAAAAGAACTGAGCAACTACCGGGAAAACCTGGAAGAACTGGTAAATCAACGCACGCAGGAATTGATCGTTGCCCGCGACCAAGCGACCGAGGCGTCGCGAACCAAATCCGAATTCCTTGCCAATGTGAGCCATGAATTGCGTACGCCGCTAAACTCCATTATCGGCTTTACCGCAATTATTCAAGATGGCATGACCGGACCGGTGACTGAGGAACAATCCCGACAACTGGCTATGGTGTATTCCAGCGCCAAACACCTATTGGGACTAATTAACGACATTCTCAATTTGTCCAAAGTCGAAGCCGGCAAACTCAGTTTGTACAATGAAACCTTTGAGTTGCAAACATTACTGGAAGAGTTATTAAAATCTGTAGAACCCATGGCCGGAGTCAAGAACCTTAAACTCATCATCGAAATCCAAGATGCACCAAAATCCTTGTACAGCGACCGAGTAAAGCTGCATCAAATATTGCTCAACTTGGTGAGCAATGCCATCAAATTCACTGAAAAAGGTACCATAACCATTCGTTGCCTGTTGGCCCAAGCAAGCCCCAGGGAATTACTTATTGAAGTCATCGACACCGGTATTGGCATGGACGAAGAAAACCAACAACGCATTTTCGAAGCGTTTCAGCAAATTGATGGCAGCGATTCCCGGCGCTATGATGGCACCGGCTTGGGATTAACAATCAGTAAAAGTTACGTTGCTCTGATGCAAGGCACTATATCCGTAAGCAGCCAACTCGGAGCCGGCAGCTGTTTCAGCGTTCGCCTACCCATCGCAAAACCCCAAAAAGTCACCACCCCAAAAACCAATCAAACGGTCACACTACAGTAGCTCTATTTTGCCGCCTGATGGCACTTGTTACAATTGTCTTTAGGGGCAAAAGCGGGTTTGCCATTATGACAAGAAAAACAAAATTTCGTACCTGCTTCATGATCTGTCAGTTTAATTTGTGTAGTACCCTTTTTCATCTGGAACAGGACAGGATGGCATTTCTCGCAAGTAATACCTTTACCCGCATGACTGTCACCCTTAAAGGTTACTTTTCCCATTGGACTTTTGACAAACTCCACATTCATACCTTGAGGTACCGCAATTACCGAAGAACCGAACGCGAAGAAAACGGATACCATCAGCAGGGTGATAAGCTGTTTCATAGCAATCTCCTTTTCTCAATTAACACCGGACTCATGACAAACTTTACAATCCAACAAATCTCTGTGGCTGGTATGCATAAACTGTTTAAAATTTTCTCGCGCATGATTCATCTGCCTATGGCAGGCAAGACAGCTAACCAAATCCATAGTCTCCACAGTTGGGTGAGACGGCGAAAACAAGTGGCGCTGTTGATGACAGCTCAAACACAAGCCAGCTATCCCATTTTTCCTGGCCGAATCCGTGGTTTTGGGCAGACCGTGAGCCACTCCACGATGACAATCAACGCAGGATTTTTCCCCGCCACTGTCCATGGCGCGTGCATGAGCTTTACGAGCATGTAACCCCTGTTTTGCGGCAAGCATGCTTTCATAATTATGGCACAAAGTACACGGTTTCGAACCGTTGCGACGCAACTGCGACCAGACTTTTTCAGCCATGGCTGCACGTTTGCCTTCATATTTTTCCGTTGTATCGATACGGCCTAACATATGGTAATAAACCTCGGTAATCTTGGAGAACTTCGCCAACAATTTGGCAGGATAAGTCTGAGGCAAGTGGCACTGATGACACGCCGCCACAACACCACTGCGATTGGAATAATGTGGTGATTGCACATACTCCTTATAAGCCGTTTGCATCTCGTGACAATTCAAACAAAAATCGTTGGCACTGGTATATTCCATAACCTGATGTGTTCCGACTACAATAATCAACATCGCTGCCGCGCCAAAGAGCAGGCAGACAATTCGGCCTTTGATTTTCGAAAGAGTCAACATTTTCCCGATGGACTCAGCATCAAACCATACTCGCGGCACAGAACGTGAGCCAAAGCAGGTTTACAATCATTATTCCAATGGATGACTTTATTGCGACCGGCATGCACTTGGCTTTGACATACCAGGAACGAATACAGGCGGACACATAAAAGCTTAATGGCAGCAACAACACCGGGAAAAGTAGCGCAACTATGGGCAAGGAACCGTTCCCCACAGCAAAAAGAACAAAGGTCAATGCCAGCAAATTTGACGCCGTATACAATTTGGCACTGAACTTCACCCCGTACCTCACTGCTAAAGTTCGTTTACCGTGTTCGGCATCCGCCTGCATATCCGGTATACTATTGATCAATAGCACATTCGCCACCCACAATCCTGCCGGGACAGCCAGTAGCAATATTTCCCCGGAAAATTGCCCTGTTTGCAGCCATGCAGCTCCCACCACGGGAAGTATGCCGACGGCTACTGCCACGGCCACCTCCCCTAGCCCCAGACCTGCCAGATTGATCCTGGGGTCGGAATGCCCCAAACCAATCAAAAGACCCGCCAGGCCAAAAAACAAAACAATGATTCCTTTGTAAAAAACCAAAATACCCCCAACCACGCAGGCCGTGAGAAGCAATGCCGCGGCCCAATACTGCATTTGAGACAGACTGAGGATGTGTTCTTGAATCACACGGGAACCACCGGTAAAAGGCGCAATAAACTCTCTATTGGCCTGATCCGAACCATTGATCTCATCGCAAACATCATTGTACACATTGACGGCAGCGTTCACACAAACAACTGCCAGTATGGCCAGCAAAAACACGGAAACATTAATCGTTCCCAATTGTTGATACGCCAAAGCGGTTCCTAACAACAAAGGCATAAGCGGCGCTATGAAAAAGTGCGGTCGGGTAGCCAGTAAGTAATCGTGAATGGTTGAATGATGATGACTATGATGCGGAATACTCGTATGCATAACAACCTCGCAATCGTTTTATGACTCACGTTTCTCGGTTTCGTTTACATGCAATCCTGCGTTTCTCAGCAACATAAATACCTGTGCAACAGTTGCCAACAAACATAGCGAAGCAAGCAAACCCAATAGATAATCCGGGTGAGTTAAACGTTGCAGTATAATTTCACGCAAGGAACTCAACCCTACACTCATATCATGTACACCCGCATGTGCCCAAATCGCCGGACTGTAAACTCCAACGCTTATGAACACCACGAGTTTACGAATCCACCCGGTAACTCTCCAATTTTCCATAACGGCTCCTTTATCCGTCACATCACCTTTAGCCGCATAAGTTCCTGCCCTTGCGGATCACTAATATGTACGGCACAGGCAATGCACGGATCAAAACTATGTATTGTGCGTAGAATTTCCAATGGCTGCTTTACATCGTATAGCTTATGCCCAACCAAAGCCGCTTCATACGGACCCGGCTGCCCCAAAGCATCTCTGGGACCGGCGTTCCAGGTGCTGGGAACCACGGCTTGATAGTTGTCAATTTTACCATCCTTGATTACGACCCAATGGGCCAACGCACCCCTGGGCGCTTCCGTGTAACCCGCGCCCTTTGCTTCACTCGGCCATGTGGATGGGTCCCAATATTGTTCGTTAAAGGTTCTTAAATCTCCCCCTTTGATATTTGATATCAGCTGATCCAACCAGGATTGCATAGCATCTCCAATAATTTTGGTTTCCAAGGTACGTGCAGCCGTTCGACCCAGGGTGGAAAACAAGGCACTCACGGGAATGTCTAATGTTTTTAAGGTCCGGTTCACCAACTCCCGTGTGGCATCGTGTCCCGTGGCATATAGCGTCAACACCCGCGCCAGGGGCCCCACCTCCATCGGTTTACCGCGCCAGCGAGGCGCCTTTAACCAAGAATAGGATTTGTCTGTATCCAGAAATTCATACGGGGGAATAGGCCCGTCGTATTTCAGCTGGGTTTCTCCCACATAAGGATGCAAGGGCTTTTCCTTACCTGCACTGTAGTCATACCATGACCTGGCGACATATTCATGAACCTGTTCCGTATCATTGAGGTCCACGGGATACACTGTAGTTAAATCTCGATTCAGAATGGCGCCGCGAGGTATCAGCAACTTGTCCAGCTCATCCGTGCCACCCAAAGGAAAGTCGCCATAACACAGAAAGTTACCCGTCCCTTCCCCTATTGCACCCCAGTCTTTGTAAAAACCTGCAATTGCCAAAGTATCGGGCACATATACCTGATCCACAAAACTGCGCATATTGTCTATGACATTTTGCATTTCCTGTAGGCCGTTTTGATTTAACGCTGTTGCATCCGCACCGGCGAGTTCGCCACTGTCTGCAACAGGAGCATTAATACTAATCGCGGTGGGTGAACCGCCGACAACAAAATTGGGATGAGGATTTTTTCCACCCAAGATCGTATGCAATTGCACCACATTGCGCTGCCACTGCAAGGCCTCCAGATAGTGCGCCACTGCCATCAGGTTTGCTTCCGGCGGTAACTTGTACGCCGGATGGCCCCAATAACCATTGGCAAATATGCCGAGTTGCCCACTTTCCACGAAAGTTTTGAGTGTTTTCTGAGTATCTGCAAAGTATCCCGGTGAGGATTTGGGGTATGCCGGACTGACCGTTTGCGCCAAACTGGAAGTGGCTGCGGGATCGGCTTTTAAGGCAGATACCACGTCAACCCAATCTAAGGCATGCAAATGATAGAAATGCATGACATGATCGTGCACAAACTGGGCAGCTATCATTAAGTTACGTATCAGCTGTGCATTTCCAGGTATGCTATAGTTTAAGGCATTTTCTACTGCCCTAATAGAAGCCATACCGTGTACCAAAGTGCACACACCGCAAAACCGTTGCGTAAAAGCCCAGGCATCGCGCGGATCCCTTCCTTTCAGAATAATCTCAATACCCCGAACCATCGTACCGGAAGACCACGCCTCGGTAATGGTTCCCGCATCGCTGCGGGCTTCAATACGTAAGTGACCTTCAATTCGGGTTATGGGGTCCACCACTATACGTTCGCTCATGGTTACTCTCCACGTGTTACTGTCACGTCGTCGCGTTTTATCTGAGCGGCGATAATTTCGGTCAAGCCAGTCACTTGTATGTTGTCCATGTGATAGTACTCCAATCCATCTTCCAACATATTGCGGCAGTTGGAACAAGCAGTTACTACTCTATCAACATTCATCGGCTCCAACTGTTTTCGCTTACGGTTAAAAGCCACCAAACGCAAGGTCTTCGCCCGTTCATTGACACCCACACCACCACCGCCACCGCAACACCAGTTAAAAGTACCGTGGTCTTCCATTTCAACAAAGTTTTCCG
This sequence comes from Gammaproteobacteria bacterium, assembly GCA_029882975.1. Classification (NCBI taxonomy): domain Bacteria; kingdom Pseudomonadati; phylum Pseudomonadota; class Gammaproteobacteria; species Gammaproteobacteria bacterium. The sequence continues at coordinate 41,806 of JAOUJW010000004.1, read as the reverse complement.
CCACCTGCTGCAACAATTTACGCGGTTCCTGATTAATACCTCCCCTGCGTGCCAGCTGACAAGGATCATGAAAAGTCAAACGCCCCGATTCCCTGGTATGAGTGAGCAACTTACCTTCGTCTTGCAACTGAGATAAAACCTCCAGGATATGTTTCACCTCAAAAGGAAAGGATCTTCCCAACAAATTGGGACCCTCCCAACGCAAAGCCATATAGGCATGACCGCATTCCGGACTTATCACCGTTTGCACCTGCAGCCTCTCGGCCTCTGCCACAATGCGTTGTAATATCTGTGCCGCCAGATCACTGGAACCCATATGCAATGCAGCATTGGTGGCTTCAAAACAAGTAGAGCTCAAGGTCCAGCTCACCCCTGCTCGTTGGAATATCAAGGCTACGGATGACAGAAATTCCGGGAACTGAGCTACCTCAGCCGAAGACAGCAATAAAAGGTATTGCGCACCCTTTTGATCCTGAGGAATGGACCGACCCGTTTCCCGCTCTATGTGAACCACTTGTGCTTTTAAAGTTTGTGGCGTTACGCCCATGGGGCTGCCCTTGTCCAAGGTATTTTTTACACTATGTTTTAAATCTGAAGGGACGTAACCTGATGCGGCCATTGCTTCTCGCATTTTTCGCAACATATAGACAATATCATTTCCCATGGGACATACCAGAGAGCAACGACCACACAAAGTGCAACTATCATAAACCAGTGGTTCCCAACGCCGCAGATCCTCATCGTTGACCGCCCGACTCAATCCCAAGGCCTTAAACACTTTCCCCCAAAAGGTATACTCCTGCCACCACACCTTGCGCATCAACTCCAGTTTTCGTATCGGGGTATACAGTGGGTTTTGAGTTTCGGTATAAAACATACAAGCATCGGCACACATACCACAGTGTGTGCAACTGCTAAAGAAGCTGGCCACGGGACTGTCTATTTGTTCAATCAGAGTATGAACTGCCGGGTTGGTGTTCATGTTTTTACTCCCCTATACCCACCCAGGGCACCGTTATACCAACGCGATACAAACAAGGTAACCATATGGGTCAATTTGGTAAAAGGAATTACAACGAGAAGCATCTCAACGCTGGCTAAATGCAACACCATGGCCGCGGTATAGGAAATTCCCATAGGATGCATTAAGGCAAACCCGGTAAGCAGTGGCAGCACGGTTAAAATCCAGGCCAGGATATCCTGATAATTTGTCAATGCGCGAACCACCGGATCCAATATTCGATGAATTAGAATGGCAAACAGGGCGGTTATACTCACCAAGGTAGCCACATCAACAGCAAACGGTGGCAATGCCGGCCAGGATACGTGCAAAATACTTTTGAAAACCAGGATGTGTTGCTGCAGAAAAAATACGGCCAACAACAATCCTATATGAAAGGTGTAACCACTGATTAAAGTAAAATATCCACGGTGGGTCATGCCGGGATGAAAAATAGAACGTCTCACAATGCATAACAGGCCTTGCATAAGATACGGTTGGCGCGGCACAGACAAATCGCGACTTTTACCACTGCTGATAATGCGAATGACCCGGTATACCAGCCCAGCTAAAAAAATTACTAAAGCCCACTTTAGGCCTGGTCCACGTAACCACATGAGCCACTCAAGTCCGCTCATGGTTTTTCCTCCAAAGCTGCGACCGTCACTTTTTCATGTGTCTGCAAATGTTTGTTGCGCTTGTGGCGGTCATAAACACCATAGGCCCCGCCGATCGCCGCTCCACCTGCCACCGCAGCTAACGCTATTTTGCTTAACGGTGTACCCGGCTGAGCCAAGGGTTGGTAAAATCTGCCCATGTCCCAAAAATCCGGTTCCGAGCAACCTAAACAGGGATGCCCGGATTGGATAGGAAAACTAACGCCATTGTTCCACTTGCTGGTGGCGCAAGCATTGTGTGTCACCGGGCCACGGCAGCCTAACTCGTACAAACACCATCCTTTTCGGGCGCCCTCATCATCAAAGGTCTTGGCAAACTTCCCTTGATCGTAAAAGGGGCGCCGGTAACATCGGTCGTGGATGGTATCACCATAGAAAGAAATGGGTCGATGCAACTTATCCAAGGGCGGTATGGTTCCAAATGTCAGATAGTGCGCCAACACCCCGGTAATCACTACCGGTATGGGAGGACAACCTGGCACGTTAATAATTGGCTTATTTTTTACTAAATGTGTGACCGGTACCGCCCCGGTAGGATTCGGGCTTGCGTGAGGCAAACCGCCAAATGCGGCGCAGGTTCCCACTGCAACGATGGCAGCGGCTCCGGCGGCCACCTCACTTAGCATTTGCATATTCGTTATACCGGCGATGGTAGAATACACACCGCCGTCTTTGGTGGGTATGGCGCCATCAACAATGAGTAAATATTTTCCATAAGCCTCTGCCATGGCCTTGGTTCTGGCTTGCTCTGCTGCCGTACCGGCAGCGGCTTGAAGAGTATGGTGGTAATCCAGGGATACTGCATTTAAAATCAGGTTCTCCACGGAAGGTTTGTTAGAGCGGGTTAGGGATTCGGTACAGCCAGTGCATTCTTGAAACGACAACCAAATAACCGATGGTCTTCTGGTCTGTCCTAACGCTTTGGCAATGGCCGGCGCCATACTCGGAGGCAAAGACATAAGTCCGGCCATGGTGACACAAAATTTCAAGAAAGCCCGACGCGATACACCCTGATTCCGGAGAATTTCCGCTATGGTGAGATTGGACATATGTTATCCTCCGCTCGTTCAGCTCAGGAATATGTGTACGGCCGACTAACTGCAAACACCAGAATGCAGTTTCGTTAATGACTCCTGCACATCCATAAGTTGGGTTTCGACAATTTCCGGTACCAGTGCCATTTCCAGTAATTCTGATACCAAACCTCCGCCAGGCTCATAGTGGCGCACCCACCATACCCCGGATACGGCCGTTTCCAGAATGGCCGTTTTACCCAACACACCAATATCCACGCGCACCTCACCCTCGCCCAGAATTTGCTGCAGCACCTGCCTATCATTTGGTGTTAGTGGTAAATGCGTGAGGTCAATACAGTGGGTTACTCGCAGATCCAGCAACGACTGCAATGCCCGAGTAATCTCCTGTAACAACGATTGAATCCAAGGTGAATATACGGGAACGGTGGTCTCGTGAATGGTCAATCCGGGGGGGTATGTTGTTGCCATTTAATCGCTCCACGATATCCTTGCACTCTTTGTTGACCCTTTTGTCCTTATTTTGTCCTTATTTTTTCCCTGCTATTGCTGCCAATACTTTACCAGTTTAATAACCGAATTCACCGCAGCGGGTAATGCCTCCTGCAGCACCCCACTCAATTTTTCGCTCCAGTCAATGACAGCAGGCTGAATTCCCACTAACGCTCTTTTTTCAGGCATTCGGTTGGTCAGCCGCAACACGTCAAACATATCCAGCAGGCTGAGATCATGAACACTACGATGGCTGCATTGGTTAAGAAATCGATCGATCTCTTCACCTATGAATGTTTTATGGTTACCGGGTTGTTGCTGCAGTTGCGCAGCATCGAGCACAATGAGTTGCTCGTGTGTGGCTACGGCTTCCGCCAAAGTAAAACTGAGGGTTCCACCATCCACACAATGAATATGTTTCGGACAAGTGGGAAGACTTTCCAGGTAGCGCACAGCATGAACACCGACGCCTTCGTCCGCCAGTAATGTGTTGCCGATCCCGAGTACCAGGGTACTCATAACACACCACACCCTTCAATAAATCGGTTTGCCAAGTATAACAACCCTACTGTGCACATTGATTGCTCATATGCACACTATTATAAGTGTAAACCAAACCTACAATTTGTAATTGATTTTAGTCAAGGGAGTCGTCAGCCGTTTGACCACCGCCGCTTAGTTCCGATAAAAATGCGCCCGGACAATTTCTTCCTGCTCCTGTTCCTCCAGCGCACCCAGCAGTTCACGCAACCCTTGTTTCATTTCCGGAATAATTACATTTTCCAACGCCCTGGCGCGACGTTCGGTGCGACTGTACTCCTGCATTAAACGATAGAGGTTCCCTGAAACGCCCGCAAGAACACAAGCTTGATGCACTAACCGGGTAAAGACTTCGGTACAATGCTCCGCCTCAGGTGAGAGATGATTTTGGGCCTTTTGGTAATCCCTTTGGGATAATAGCAAACGAGTTTGTGTCAGAGTTATACCAATGAATGGCAACCTGTCCAATTCAACCCGGGCATCTTCCAAATAGTCAGCGGGATAAACCTCCGTTCCCTGCAAGCCATGGCGCTTCACACATTGCAGCAATGCCAGTTCCGCCTGCTCCCGGCTGATATCGTAGTGCTGACGTAATTGTTCATAGTGCTTCATTTGCCGCAGCAATTCAGCGGCCAATAGTAAGCGTTTTTCATCTAAAAAATCGTATGCCTCCAGTACAACCTGCTGCTCACGACGTAGTTCCATGACTTCCGACAGGGTCGCCGCTCTATCCCGTTGTGGCATGTTGCGCCTCCCTGCCGCGGATATACCGGTCAATCTGCGAGTCACTCAAGCGGGTTAATTCAGTGATGGGGATGGTCTGCAATAAACGCCAACCCAAATCCATACTTTGTTCCAGGGACCGGGCTTGTTCCTGTTTGATAAACTCCATCTCAAACTGTTCTCCAAACGCCAAATACAGTCGATCGGTATCGGACAGACCTTCTTCACCCATCACACTGGCAAGCAAACGCACATGCACCGAACGTGCAAAAGAAGCGTACAATTGATTGGCCAAAGCTCCATGATCGGCGTGGGTAAAACCTTTACCGGTGCCATCTTTCATCAAACGCGACAAACTGGGCAATACCTTGACCGGCGGAAATACATTGCGTCGATCCAGTTCTCTATCCAAAACAATTTGGCCTTCGGTAATGTAACCGCTGAGATCCGGTATAGGGTGGGTAATATCATCTGCCGGCATGGTCAAAATCGGTAATTGAGTCAGCGTACCGGATATCCCCTTAATGCAACCGGCCCGCTCGAAGATTGCCGCCAAATCCGAATACATATACCCCGGATAACCCTTACGGCCCGGTACTTCGCCATGACTGCTGGAAACTTCCCGCAGTGCTTCACAATAATTAGTCATGTCGGTCATAATGACCAAAACATGCATATCAAGGGAATATGCCAGATACTCCGCGGCAGTTAATGCATAACGAGGCGCCAATAGCCTCTGGGTACTGGAATCAGACGCCAAATTTAGAAATAACACCGTGCGTTCCAATGCGCCGCTGTTTTCCATAGATTTTCGAAACTGATCCGAAACATCATGAGAAACACCGATGGCGGTAAAAATAACAGCAAACCTACCGGCAGCCTCACCTCGCAATCGGGCATATTGGGCTATCTGAGTCGCCATACGATCATGGGGTAGTCCGCTGGCGGAGAAAATCGGTAACTTTTGTCCTCGAACCAAACTGTTGAGTAAATCGATGGAAGATATACCGGTTTCGATAAAATCCGTCGGTTTTCTGCGTGCCACCGGATTGATTGGCAAGCCGTCAATACGCAATCTCTGTTGTGCGGAAATGGGAGGCCCCTGATCCAAGGGACGACCCACCCCGTCCAAAACTCGCCCCAATATGTCCGGTCCAATATTAAAATGCAATGGCTCTCCTTCAAACCGCACCCGAATATTGTGCAAGGACAAACCCGTTGTCGACTCCAGAACCTCTATGATCAAGTGCTCATGATCCAGGGACGCCACCCTTCCCAAACGACGGTGACCATCATCTCCGATCACTTCTACCGCATCATTCAATCCGGCATCCACAGTGCGTTTCAGAAACAACAATGGCCCATCAATTTTTTCCACTGTATTGCTGCTGTACACTTCACTCTTCATGGGACGATTCCTGTTGCGGCAGGGTATTTACAGTATTGTCGCCGGCAACCTCCCGGTCGTATTCCCTGCGACTCATTAGTTGTGAAAACACCCTTTCCATTTCGTTGTTCAAGAGACCAAAGCCCGGCAAATCATCCTCTCCGATTTCCTCGCCCATTCGACGAATGCGCCTCAATATAGGAAGAGAATGAATGCTCTCCATGCTCACCTGCTGTTGCACCGCGTTGGATGAAAGCTCAATGAAGCGACTCAATAACTGCATCATTAGTACTTGTCGTTCCGGCGAACAATAACGATCTTTTTCTGAAAAAGCGGACTGACGTAAAAAAGCTTCATTGACCAGATCGGCACATAAGAGAACATGTTGTTGGCGCGGTGGCAGAGCGTCGACTCCCACAATACGCGCCATTCGTTCCAAATGGGTTTGTTCCTCCAACAAAGTCAAAAACTGCTTTCTTTGAACCAACCACTGGGAATGATTGTGTTGTGTCCAAAAGGATTCCAGGTCCTCCACATCTCCGGAGTAGGACTGTAGTGGATGAATGGCTGGGTAAAACCGCGATTGGGCACGAACCGAATCCAACACCCAAAACACTCTAACGTAGCGCTTAGTGTGGGTGGTTACCGGCTCTGAAAAATCACCGGAGGGGGGACTGACGGCTCCAATCAATGTCACCGAACCCACTTTTCCGCACAATGCTCTCACATGCGCCGCTCGTTCATAAAAATCCGCCAGCCGGCTACTGAGATAAGCCGGATACCCCGACTCACTGGGTATTTCACCCAGGCGCCCGGAAACCTCTCTTAGTGCCTCCGCCCAACGGCTGGTGGAATCTGCCATCAGCGCCACCCGCAATCCCTGATCTCGAAAATATTCCGCGACTGTTACCGCGGTATAAACACTGGCTTCACGAGCTGCGACAGGCATATTGGATGTATTGGCAATAATCACCGTACGCTCCATCAATGAACGACCGGTACGTGGGTCTGTCAAGTTCGGTAGATCCTCCAGCACACCGGCCATTTCATTACCCCGCTCACCGCACCCGACGTAGACGATAATGTCGGCGTCACACCATTTGGCGAGGGTTTCCTGTAATACGGTTTTGCCGGTACCGAAACCTCCCGGCATGGCGGCACGCCCACCACAAGCCAGTGGAAATATGGAATCCAAAATTCTTTGCCCGGTAAACAGTGGACCCCAAGTGGCTATTCGCTTAGTCACTGGACGGGGCTTACGAATCGGCCAAAGGTGACTCATGCTAACACTATGCTCCAATCCATCCACATTTTTTATTCGGCAAACTTCGGCATCATCCGCATAGGAACCGGCTTTTGCTATACTGACAACTTCACCGCACACATCAGGTGGAAGCAAACAGCGCTGTGGAAATCGTCCCGTCTCCCTGGTCATACCAAATATGGCTCCATTTTGCAGTTTCTCACCCAAACCGACTCTGGCTTCAAACTCAAAATGTAAACTGGTTTGCCGGTACATGCCTCTGCGTACAAATCTCTTTGTATTCCCAAGGGGTCGCAACAATCCATCATAGATATTCCCCAACAAACCCGGCCCTAGTTTTACAGCCAGCGGCGAGCCGCTTCCCACAAGCGCATCACCAGGACGTAAGCCGGTGGTATCCTCATACAACTGCACGACAATTTCATCATTGTGGAGTCGAATCACTTCACCCAGTATTTGGTGCTCCCCTACATAAACCGCCTCATTGATATGAAAGGGTAGATCTGTGTTCGCCCGCAACACAGGACCGCTGATCCAGCGAAGGGTCGCTTTGTTTTCTACGGTGGAATGTCTTTTGCCAGAGTCAAAGTGTTCCATCATAAAATCTCATTTCCAGCTATAAACCTATATTCTGCCGATACACAGCGAGAATCTGCGCTTCGATCTGCAGCCGTGATGCCAACAAACCTTGTAGGCTGCCATCCACGCCGGCTCCATGCCCATGAATTATGAGACCTGCCTGCAAAGTTGCCACTTCTTCAATCTGCGGTTCTGTACCTGTTAAACTTAGAACGGTTTTACTGACATGCGTACGTTCCTGAGAGTGAAAACCCGGAGCAAACTGCATGAGCCACTGAGTAGACAATAAGCTGTTGGCCGCAGTATGCACTACAGCATCAATCCATTGTTGTCGACTTTGTTCCTGTTGCCAACGTTGTATTAGCGCGCCGGGAAGTAGGGCCCACACTCTTTCCAGTACCCGGGCAACCGTGGCGTATTCCTGGTGTTTTCGAATTCTAAGCTGCTTGGTCATAATTCGGGCCGACTCGGATTTCAAGAAATCTCGACTGTTGCGAATTTCTTCTTTAAGGCGTGCTCTTGCAGTTTCATACGCTTTGGAAATAACCGCTCTCGCTTCTACCGTATCCTGCTCAATGCGTTCCTGGCAAAGCTTGTTCTGATAAGTCTCCACAACTTCCATAAGGCGCATCATCTGTGCCTCCACAATACTGGAGGGAACAGATCGGTGCGGCTCTTTCTTCCGGTTCATTCCAATACTCCTAAACGACTTCTGAGCTGAGATAACAAGTCGAACCCACTTTGCAAAGAACGAATTTCGGGCAACATTACAACCGGCGGATAAAGTCTGCTAAGATAGCCCTGTAGTTCTGCCTCCGTCAGCTGCATCGCCATGGTTTCACTTAACATCACCAGGGATGCGTTGTCGCAGGCCCATGCCAGGGTTTGAGCCACGTCCTCACTTTTTGGCGTGCGAATCCGTACCCCTGCTAAACGGAAACCCGCTGCACTGATTTCATCGCCTATATATACCGGAGCCGGCATTACAGCACCCGATTCAAAATCAGAATAGAAATAATGAGCCCATAGATGGCAATCCCTTCCGCCAATCCCACAAAGATCATTACTCTGCCAAACAATTCCGGTTTTTCCGCTAATGCACCTATGGCAGCACTACCTACTGCTGCCACCGCGTAACCGGCCCCCAGTGCCGCCAATGCAGTGGACAGCGCCGCAGCCAGGAAACCCCACTTGACAATGTCGGGATCCATGGGCGCCGTCCCATGTGCAGTTGTTTCCTGAGAAAACACCGGCCCCACCCACAGAAACACCATCAGCAGCGTCGCCAACAATCCGACAATGACGCTTAACACGATGATCACTCTATTTGATTTCATGCTTTTCTCCTGCTGATTTATCAACGTGATGTAACGGCGCTCTCAAAGGCTGAAACAAGCGGCCGCTGCCACGTAAAAACCGAATAAAGAATTCAAACAGAACCAAACGGGTAGTTTGTATTGAAACCACCAACCCTTCCAGAACAATGATAAAAATATTCCCTATCACAGCGATCATTGCGGCAAATAAACTGTTATCGACGATCTGCATCAACACGATAACCGCCACTGACAATCCGGCATGAGCCAATGCAAAAGCACCTACACGAATAAAGGACACGGTATTGATAATGAGTTGGAACATACTTTCCAGCAATTGGCCCACTGCAGTTGCCAGAGTTTTTAATACAGCAGTTGTCGCTACAATCACACTACCCGAAAAATACCATACCGCACTGACGACAAAGAACCAGGCCGCTGAATCATTAACAAATGACGCCAGTGCACTTAAATACATAAACACCACTGCAGCTTCCACCAATAGCCAGCGACGCATTTCACCACGCCAATAGGATTGAATTCCGTTCAACATCAAACCGATTAAAAGAATTGCTATACCGCCCCCCAGGGGTACGAATAAGACCAACAACGGTTCATGCACCGGACTGACCCACAGGGGCTCGATCCATCCTTCAAAGGCGAACACACTGCCAAACGCAAAACCAAACAGCATTGAAACCAAACCACAGGGAATCAACATTTTAATGACCGGATACTGCTTTTGAAAAAATACACCAATCAAAAATAGCACTACACCATGCCCGACATCCCCGAACATATATCCAAACAGAACGGGAACCATCAGGGCGACCAGCATTGAAGGATCCAATTCATTTTCACCGGGAGTACCAATCAAAGCCGCAAATATTTCAAAAGGTTTGGACCAACGAGGATTACGCATTACCATCGGAGCCTGCAGATCTTGTGGCGGCTGCGGGTAATGAACTACCGCTCGAACCGACAATTGTTCCAGAATTCTGTGGATTTCATTCTCACTGACATCGCTGGTCCACCCCGTAATCCAAGCGAAGTTTTCAGATACCGGTAAACTGGTAATATGAGTTATAAACCATTCAATTTGTCGAATGTTACCCAAAGTTTCCCGCAATTGATGTTCTTGCGCCACAGAAACCAAGCGGCTATTCAGACTTTCTATCTTGGCTGTAATATCCAAAAACCGTTGTTGAATCTGCTCCATTACCTGCTCCCCGCCCCCGTGTAGCCAATTCGGCAGCACTACGGCTCTTCCTTTGTTAAGCAGCATATCTCTTTGCAGCGACTCCATATTCTCTTCACTCCCAACCGCAAGAAGAAATAAGCGAGTTGGCGACTTTGCCCTGACTGACAGCACCGCCGGCGGTAAATGACTGAGATGTGTTTGCGCAGGCAAGACATACAATCTTGCTCTAAGGCTTGGGCCGGCTTTAGCCAGTAAACCAAAATCCAGCCTGTTTCCACTACCCTCTTTGGAATGGCTCAAGCCTTGAGATTGTTGCCAAACCTGAAGCATCTGATTTAACAGGTTCAACTCCGTTTGCTCGTTCTCCAGCTGTTCCAGTTGCGCAATCAATGCCTCGGCATCTTGCGTCCAGATACGCAGTGTTTTCAAGGCTTGATCCATACGTTCACCAATCTCCCCAGGGACCTCCGTTGGGTACAGGTCCTGAGCCGGCCAGTAAAGCTGATAACGTCTGGCCAGACGATTGTATTCCTCCATACGGTCGCGCAAGTCCGGAATCGCTGCATGGCGGGTTATTTCACTGGTGATTTCCAATTGTACCTTGCCGCTTCTAGCCAACGCGTCAACCACCTTGAGCAAGTCCTCTTTTGCCACCAAAATCTCAAACCAACGCGTTGAAGTGGAACGCAAACTCATAAGTGTTCCTTGATATGTGCGAACAAACTTCGGGACACAATATCACCGCGCAGCCGTTCCAAATCAGCCGCAACCAGCGCTAAATGTATAAATAGCGCAACCGGCTGAAAAGTGTATCGATGAAACATATGCGTCAGTTGTTTGAACAACGCCTCTCGTACGGACCCTGCTTGTGCAGGGTCGGATTGCGCAAAATGCTCCTTGTGTTCCTGCAACACATTAACGAATGCTTGAACCCCCTCATTACTTCGGCTATCGAGCTGCGGCATAAGGTCGTACCAGTGGTATAGCCAGGCCTGAGTTAGTGTCATTCCGCCCTGCCACCCTTCTAACAAAGGGCGAAATGGCAAGTGACTCAATGCTTCGATTCTTTTGTCCATGGTGACGCTCCCGGCCGCTTGCAAATCCGACTGGTTCAGCATCCATTGTGGAGCGGTCCGTCCATCCAGCAAGAACTGCACAGAGGGTATTTCGGTGAGTACGCACACCCAGAGTACAGCATCTCTCCAGACAGGTATCCAACGGGCAAGTTGTTCAACATAGTACTTGTATTGATTAAGCAAGGCCGATTCCATAACGTGAGCAGGATCACCGGCATGCAGTGCCAATACCCAGGGCCTGAGTACCGTTTTTCTCGCACTCAATAAATACACCGACAAATCCGTTTGCGCCTGCAATTGTCGCCATACCGTTTCATCGGGTCGCATACCCTGCCTTGCATACAAACGGCTTTGAACATACGCGTATTTTGCAGGCGGGTTCATGATTTCCAGCCGGTTTTGCCTGGGGTACTCAGAAGCTCGGCAATGACCTGAGTCACCCGAGTTAGTACTTGTTCGTCCACGGATAAAGCGGGATCCTGAAGCTCCCCCCTTTGATGTTTGATCTGCGTTTTCGCATCAGTGACAGCGCGACGGCAACGTTGGTGCACCCAACTAATCCGGGCACCGGCCCTGGCGGCAATAACATTGGCCTGTCGACGCGACTGTTCCAGATTCTGCTGCGATTTCAGATAGCAATCGCGGACAATTTGCTCAGCTTCACGTTCAGCCAACAAGACGCGATTGATGGCCTGCTCCACACTCAAGTCAGTATTGTCCGTCAGCGCAGTTCCTTGACTATTTGTAGAGGTCGGATTTGTCAGGGTGGAACTTATTTGGATAGTGGTAGACAATGGATTGGTTACGGATGGCTTCGTTGGATCCGATTCCCCGGGCGATGCGTTCTCATGCATCTGCTTAGTCGTATTTGATTGATCCGCCATAACCGCTGCTCCCAATTCACGTTCAACATATCCTCGGCAAAGGATCATCCTCCAGTTCTTCGAGAAACCGCTCACCCCCTAAAGTGGTGATTAATCTGACATGATGAGAATTCGAGTCTATGGTCCCAATAATTTGCGCGGATTCGCCCTGAGGTAACTCACGCCACAAGTTTAGCGCCGTAGCCGCGCTTGTCGCTGCAACAACCGCCACGACACGACCTTCGCAGGCAAGGTACAAGGGGTCGTATCCTAAAATTTCGCAAACCGCGCTAACCGACTCATGGACGGGTATGGCTGATTGCTGAAGCTGCATCCCCAAGCCGGTGCCTTTCTGGATTTCATGCAGCACCGTAGCCAAACCACCTCGTGTAGGATCTCGCATGAAACGTAATCCGGGTAACGAAATCAGTGTTTCGCACAGCGGCAGTACATTGGCACAATCGGAGCGTACATCACCGCTCAAACCAAACTGTTCTCGCGCCAACATTATGGCGGTACCATGATCGCCTACCGGACCACTGACCAATATGCTGTCCCCGTCACGTATATTGTTCATTCCCAGGCACGAACCCGGAATGCGCGTACCTATACCCGCCGTGCTTAAATACAAACCTCCTGCCTGCCCACGAGGCACCACCTTGGTATCGCCACACGCAATCATCACACCGCTTTGCACCGCCGCTTGAGCCATGGATTGCAACACACGCTGTAACAACACCAGTTCCAGTCCCTCTTCAATAATAACGGACAAACTCAAATACTTTGGTCTGGCACCGGCCACTGCCAAATCATTTACCGTTCCGTATACCGCCAGGGTTCCAATATCACCCCCGGGGAATTCCAAGGGCTGTACTGTAAACCCATCAACAGTCATCATCACGCTACCCTGAATATCCGGCAGGCCAACCGCATCTGCGTCCGTGGCTAACACCGGGTTATGCAACACCGCAGCAAACACCTCCTCAATAAGTTGCCGCATATGCCGACCACCATTTCCGTGCGCCAGACTGATACGGGTCATTCTCCCCCCTCTGCAGCATCGTACTGCTTACGCCTTGCCTGTAGCCATAATCCATTGAGTTCCACAATTTGACCAAAGCTCAATCCGGCATCATTCAACGGCACCTGCTCCGGCAGATAACAACGGAAACCCTGCTCCCGTAACAAGCGCAAAGTCAGTTCAGTTAACAAACGATTCTGAAACACACCACCGCTTAAACCCACTGCAAACTCACCTCCCTGGCGACGCACCGCTAAGGCTTGCGCCACGATCGACATCCCCAGGGATTCATGAAAACTGCGCGCCCGGTCCGCCGGAGCGATGGACTCATCCATCAATAGAGGTAATAAGGGGCGCCAATCCGTCTGGAATAGACCGCCGCAATGATGCAACGGCAGGTGTAGCGCCTGCCCCCGGCCTTGTCGCGCCAGGTTTTCCAGCAGCATAGGTGCTTGTGCTTCATAGCTCGCATCTTGCACCAATCCCAGCAAGGCGGCAGCCGCATCAAACAATCGTCCCACCGCGCTGCTCTGAGGACAGTTAAGCTTTCGTTGCCAGGCTTCATAAGCTAACCCCACGTCCGTGTGATTACGCCACGTTAACCCGGCTTCCCAACACAGCGATGCGGCACTACGCCAGGGTTGCCGTGCCGCTTTGTCACCTCCGGGCAGATAAAAAGGTTTAATTGAACCTACGCGCTGCCACGCACCCGGCTCGCCTAACAAAGCTTCCCCACCCCATAAGGCGGTGTCTTCTCCCAAGCCGACACCATCCCAGGTAAAAATCAACCAACGCGATTCCGCTGCAAACTCGCCGGCCAATTGAGCTGCATGGGAGTGGTGGTGATACACGGATTGAACCGGCAATCCGCTGTTTTTCGCCCATCGGTGACTGGCATAGCCCGGGTGTGCGTCACACACGACTATCTCCGCATCAACGTGATATAGACGTTGCAGCTCGGTTATGGTTTGTTGAAACACCTCCATACTTCGAACTGAACTCAAATCACCGATGTGCGGAGAAATGAGTGCCCGCCGTCCCCATGCCAAAGCAATAGTGTTTTTACTGTGTCCTCCCACAGCTAACACCACCTGATCCAGATGAAAAGGAAGATCCAATTCCAGTGGTGTGTTACCTCGCCCCAGACGAATCGGTCTGGGTTTTTTATCAATCACGCAATACACCGGATCATCCGCCGGTCTTTGAATAGGGCGATTGTGATGCAAACAGGCATCGCAGACACTGCCCAACAACTTTTCCACCTGGAGATTTTCAGTAATAACAGGCTCACCACTAAGATTGGCCGATGTAGCCACCAAAGGGCCGCCAAACTGCTGCAACAGCAAGTAATGCAGGGGACTGTAGGGCAACATAAGCCCCACCGTTTCCAAGCCGGGAGCAATATATTTGGAAAGCCCACTGCATGACGCTTTTTGTACCAGCACAATAGGTCGGGAGATTCCCAGTAAACACTGACTCTCTACCGCAGTTACCGTAACGTGAGCCGAAAGCTGCTGCGGTAGCAGCATCACAGCCAAGGGTTTGTCCGGTCTGGGTTTGCGCTCTCGCAATGATTGCACCGCACGATCATTACGGGCATCACACATGAGGTGGTAACCACCTACTCCCTTAACCGCAACCGTTTTCCCTTGGTTAAAGGCCTCTATGCACTGACCCAATGCATGATCCCGGCGGCCTACAAGAGGAAAAACCGAATCCTTAACCGCGAACTCGATATGCGGCCCACATTGAGGACAGGCAATAGGTTCGGCATGATACCGTCGCTGCATGGGATCAAGGTATTCCCGTTGACAGAATTCGCACAAAGCAAACGCGTCCATGGTGGTATTGCAGCGATCGTAGGGCAAATCCCGAATCAGAGTATAGCGAGGACCGCAATTGGTACAGTTAATAAACGGATAGAGATAGCGGCGGTCGTGAGGATTGTACAGCTCACCCAAGCAGTCTTCACATAAAGGCAAATCCGGTACAATACCAATATCCGGGGACTGGGTAACCCGGCTGGCTCGAATGCTGAACGAATCAAATCGCTCAAGTCGTACCTGCCGGCTGCTGCAAATGTTTGCTCGTGCATGGTATGGTGCATCGCTGAGTAAATGGCGATGAAAACTTTTCAAGATACGTGCACTGGCCTCCGCATGAATGGCAACCTGCCCCATGCGATTTTCTACCCAACCGTTAACACCGTAACGCCGTGCCAAACGGTAGACAAAAGGCCGAAAACCCACCCCCTGCACATGCCCGTTCAGCAGCGTGAATCTGGCACACAACGGTTCGGAGACAGTCATGCAGATACCTCCGGCAAATCCGTCGGAGCTGTTTCTCTCACACCACCGCTCCACCAGATACGACAGGCGCCTTCGTCGGATACCATACACGGGCCTACCGGGCTACCGGGACGGCAGGCCTTTGCGTACAAGCGGCATTGGTTGGGGGCAATTTGACCCAGCACCACTCGAGCACAATCGCAACCCGGAGGCATTTGCCCGGCGCGGCGGCGCATACCACAGTCGTCGTCGGCGTATAGACGCTGCAAATAGTTGCGGAAACGAATTCTGGCGTCGAAGTGCTCATAGGCTTTTTGCAGACAAAACCCGGAACGGGAAATAGTTCCTACACCGCGCCAATTGGCATCCTTAACCGCCATCACCTGATACAAAATATGTTGCGCTTTGACATTGCCATGCGCACTCACCACCTCTGCATAACAGTTGTCCAGCATGGGTCGCCCTGCTTGGATCTGACGCAAGCAGCTGTAAAAACCGGCCAATAAACTTTCCGGAGAAAAACCGGCAACCGCACTGGCAATACCGTACTGGCGCGAAACAAAATCCCATTCCTGGGCTCCCATCACTGTTGCGACATGTCCGGGGGCAATTAATGCGTCGAATCCCGACCTTCCCGATTGTAACAACATTGACACGGCGGGCCAGGTGAGACGGCCGGATAATAGTACCGTTAAATTATCCGGCGCACCGGCACACAACATAGCGGCCACCGGAGCCATGGTGGTTTCAAAACCGGCTGCGAAAAACACCACTTCCATACCCGGATTGTGACTTGCAACGCTCAAGGCTTCCATGGGAGAAGCAATGGGTTGGATCCTGGCCCCGGCGGCTTTGGCTTGTTCCAAGGATCGACACTGACCTTTGGGTACGTTGACTGGTACACGTAACATGTCACCAAACGCCAATAAAATTATTTCCTGATGCAAAGCCAGTTGAATCGCATCATAAATATCTTCTTCCGGACAAATACAGACAGGACACCCCGGCCCCGGTATCAGCTGTATTGTTTTCGGCAGTACAGACCGCAAGCCCGCCATGGTAATGGCCCGCTCATGCCCCCCACACACATTCATGATACGTAGGGTCTGAGGCAATTGAAGTTGCCTTATTCGTTCCAACCAAAGCGACGCATTAGTCATACATCACCCGGTATCTACCACCTCAACACGGCGTTTCTCATGCTCCGAAGCGTGAGCAGCAACATGAGAGTGTTGATATACTCTCGGTAAAAAACCGCTTTTTTGGTTCACAGACTGACGATAGTCCAATAAAGTTCTGTCCAACCAACGCAACCATTGCTCCATGCCGGTTCCGATTTTTGCGGAAACGTGGAAAACCGGTGCAGGATTGGCCAAACCGCGTAAGCCTTGTTCGGCCCGATCAGGATCGAAATCGTCCAACCACTGCAATAAATCTGTCTTACTGAAGATCACTGCATCACTACCGCGGAACATCAGCGGATATTTTTCCGGCTTATCATCGCCCTCTGTAACACTGAGAAGGCTCACGTTTCGATGATGCCCCAGATCAAACCCGGCAGGACATACCAGATTTCCGACATTTTCAATAAAAATGATATCCAAATCTTCTAACGGTAATTGGTGCAATGCATGATGTACCATATGGGCATCTAAATGACAGGTGCTGCCCGTTACAATCTGTACCGCCGGGATGCCTTTGGCTCGAATGCGGCGGGCATCATTTTCGGTTTCCAGGTCACCTTCTATCACAGCCATGCGGTAATGCGGTTTCAAAGCATCAATGGTAGCCTCAAGTAATGCGGTCTTCCCCGAGCCGGGCGAAGACATCAGATTTAGCGCCAAAATGCCATGTGCCTGTAAATGCTGCCGATTATGTTGTGCTTGATGGTTATTCTCTGACAGCAAAGCCTCCAGGATGTCCACCGCCTTTTTTTCACTTCCAAACCCGGACAGTTTACCGTCAGGCTCAAGTAAATGACGATTGGCTTCACTTACATTACATCCGCAGGTATCACACATCGCTTTCTCCGTTTAGGATGGTATTTCCATTTCAATTCGTTCCAATTGCAGTTCATCACCACTCAATAAGGTGGTGTGCCAGTCTCCGCATACGCCGCAAACGAGACGATTGATACTTGCTTCTGTGGCAACATGACAACGGCGGCATCGAACTTGTATGGGACTGGATTGGATCAATAAAACCGCGTTCTTAACGAGCGAATCCGTTTTTGCAACTGTGAAAGCTGTCTGCAAAAGTTCCGGTACCACCCCGCTCAAAGGACCCACTCGCAGATGAATGGTGTCAACTTGTATCGCATGATGTTGTCGGGCGATATTATTTACCTGAGATAACAAGCTTTGGCAGATAGACAACTCATGCATGCCCTGACTCCGAGGTCACTGCCAGGATCTCATCATATAACTCCCAGGCAGAACGGGCATGATCCGGGCTGACCTTTTGAATGGCGTAGCCGACATGTACCAGCACATAATCCCCCACCCCTAATGCAATATCCTGCATTAAAAACAGATTGACATGACGACCCACGCCTTTCGCTTCGCAATAGGCGTCGTATCCTTCCATATTGACAATCCGCATCGGAATACCTAAACACATCAGACTGGAAGCCCCATGTTTTCATATAAGTATATGCCTGATCGGTGATTTTTCCCATGATGATCGAAACAGGCATTGATCCTCGTCAAGATTCGAATTTGCATTGTTTTAACATTTACCTTCTACTGCAATAAAATCAATCCCAAACAAATTATCCCTTTGATTTTCAACAATTCGTAACAATTCAAACTGATTTTCACAGCAAATAATCCGATAAGTAACTAACAACAAAAGGAGTTATTGTGATGCCGAAGCGGTTAGTATTTACCCTGTGTTTGTTAATTGTGTTCTCGTCCTGCGCGGAAAAAGCCCCTGATGCCCCAATACGTTTGGGCACCAATGTCTGGCCCGGTTACGCTCCCCTGTACCTTGCCTCGGAGTTGAATGGCTGGCCGGAAAAAAACATACAGTTAATCGAATACCCGTCTGCCAGCGAAGTACTACGCGCGTTTCGCAACAAAACCCTGGAAGCCGCCTCTCTCACCATGGACGAGGTTCTGTTATTGCGGGAAGTGAACATCCCCGCCAAAGTCATTTTAATCCACGACATCTCCGAGGGTGCCGACGTCATCTTGGCCAAGCCGGAAATAAAGAGCGTCACAGACTTGAAGAATAAACGTGTAGGGGTCGAAGCCGGAGCATTGGGTGCCGTAATGATTACCCGAGCATTGGAAACCCACAAGATGTGGCTGGGTGATATACAGGTTGTGAATATCCCGGTTAATCAACACGCTGATGCTTTCATGTCCGGTAAGATCGACGCTGTGGTTACCTTTGAACCGGTTCGAACCCAACTACTGAAACAAGACGCCAAAGAAATTTTCACCAGCAAAATGATTCCCGGCGAAATAGTCGATGTGCTGGTGGTGCATCAAAATATTATTAGCGATCAACCGGAAAAACTACATACTATTGTCAACGATTGGTTTGCTGCCCTAGGGTACATGAAACTGGACCAACAAGATGCACACCGCCGCCTGTCGAAGCGATTGGCAATTAAACCGGGGGAAGTCAGCGCCAGTTATGAAGGACTCACTCTACCGGATGCGGTAGTCAATCGTCAGTTCTTAAACAAGAATAGCGGTAATCTCAGCACCACAGCCAAACATCTGCACGATGTGATGCTGGACCACAAACTTCTGAGATGGGAAATACCACTGGAATCTTTGTATACCGACAGGTTTATACCCTGATTTTCCGTAATCACTAAACTTGTATTCAAGACTACTTGGACCTCCTAAACAATAGCGGTATACGCCAGAGCAAAAACAACGCATTGCATGAACATTTACAGAAAAATATTCAGCCTCCGACTTGTTCTACCCGGAGTTTTGTTGGCATTCATTGCCACGCTTGTGTATCTGTACCAAGGGACAATAGAGCGCTCAACTATCTCGCAAACCCGAAAAATCCAGGCTAAGGAGATCCATAACACTTTGAGTTTCTTGCAAGGAAGCATTCTAACCATTTTAAATACAAAGGAAACCAACAACATTAAACAAATCATCAGCAATATGGCCGGTGCCAGAGACTTGAATGTAATTGTGGTTGTAGACGCTGCAGACAACATCATTGCCTCAAGTGATTACCGCATCGTCGGGGAAAGTTGGAATACCACGGATTTACAAATCAACCATGACCTTCTGAAAGCTGCTCGGGACTATCAATCCATCGAACTGGAGAACAGCTCTCAACGAGAATTTCTAAACGGTTATGCCGGTTTGTGCGTAAGCACAATCGGCTTACGCCCCACAAACTGTGGTTTTATCTTTTACAGCAAAAACCTTGATTACCACAACAAACTCGCAATTCACAGTCTTCGCAATAGCATTAATAAAGTCTACATTATCCTTTTTTCAGGCTGCGGCTTACTGATGCTGCTCATACATATACTGGTCACTTTTCGTATAGGCCGACTGGTTAAGCTGATTCACAATTTTTCTCAAGGCAACCGCCATCAACGCATCCACTGTTGGGGGCAGGATGAGATCAGAACTCTGGGTGACCAAATCAACGCTCTTTTTGACAATATTTGCGACAACGAAAAAGAAATTCTGGAGCGAGAAAAACATCTGGAATCCATGTCTAACTCTGTCACATACCCAATCCTGGAGACCGACAAACACGGCATCATACGTAACGCCAACCAGGCGGCGGAACAACTCTTTAACACCGCTCAATTACAACTGATTGGAAAACCCATTGGCAAATTCATTATTCTGAAATATGAAAATATTGCACAGTTATGGGATGCGCTTCAATCAGAAAACGATAGGCAATTTAACACTATGGCAACCCGAGAAGACGGATCACAATTTTCAGCAAAGATCTCTCTCCAGCCCATTTATCAACAAGACATCTATATTTTTGCTGTAGACGAATCCTCGCCAACGAACCGGCGCAAAACCTCAAATGTGGTTGCCGGCACCAACATGAGCCGCCAGATCAAGTTAATCGACCAACAATTGAAGTCATCCGCAACAAAAGACGCGCTGACCACGCTGAACAACCGTCGTGTATTTGATAAAACCCTGGAAAGAGAATTGCAACAAGCGTTGCGTTCAAAAACCCCCCTATCCTTGGTTATTGTGGAAATCGACTTCTTTGACCGATACAATGCTTTATATGGACATGAATCCGGGGACCGCTGTTTACAACAAATCGCCGAAACACTGAATCTATGCTACAGAAGATCAAATGATACGGTAGCTCGATTTGGAGGGAAAACCTTTGCGGCCATACTACCGGACACAGACCAAGGTGCCACAAAACAACTAGCCGAAACCACATTGGAAGTCATCAGAGAATTGGATATCCCCTACCTGGATTCCGAAATCAGTACCAGCGTCACCATCAGCATCGGCACAGCCACCCATGATGGCTCCAACCCAGCCGGCAGCGCTGATATCCTAAGACAAAAGGCTGAGCAAGCACTTACCAAAGCCAAATCAGACGGTCACAACCGTTACGCCGCATAAAAGCAAGGCCGTAAATAGTCAGCCCTCAGGTTGCCCGACCACCGTTAAATCTATACTATAGGTTTTCCGGTTGCTGAGGGGACGGATTTGAAAAAAATATTCATTCTTTTATTGTTACTGTGCATACCTGTGTTTTTGGGACTATTTTACGGCTTGCAACTGGACCAGGCATTAACACAAGCTCCGCCAAGACAAGCCGACCGACATGATTTAAAACCAGTAACATCCTTCGTCAGCATTCCATACAGCATTGATCTTTTGGAATTGCAACAAAAACTGGACGAATCGATCGCCAACCCCATAGATACTATCAATAAAGAATGCAAACTCATAAAAAGCAAGTACGTTAAGGCGAATGCTCAATGCATTGGCGAGATTACCAAGCGCGGCCCCATCACCGTAGTAGGACATGAAAATGGAATAACTGCCAGTTTACCTATCGCCTTTCGTCTTACCGCCAGGACGCGCGGCCGTATCAAAATGCAAGAAACCGCTACAGGCGCGATGACCGTTAACGCTACTATTACCCCCGGTATGTTGGAAAACTGGGAACCCAACACCACATTGTCAGCCAACTTCCATTGGGACAAAAAACCACAGATAAAAGTATTCGGTATGAGTATTACCTTCGCCGGTCTGTTAGAACCTAAACTACGGGAAAATCTCAACAAAGCCGTAGAGCGATTCAATCAGCGTTTGAAAGAAAAACTGGCACTGCGTGACAAAGCACAAAAGACCTGGGACAAACTTTCTACCGCAAAAAACATACGCAAAGACCCTGAAGTCTGGCTGACGACTCAGTTAGAAAAAGTGTATTTTGAACCTTTTAAAATTAACAGCACCACACTCTCCGGCAGCATCGGTATGAAAGCGAAAATCCTAACCGTTTTTGGAGAACCCCCGCCGATCAGCACCGCAGCGTTGCCCAAGCTGAATTTAAGCCGCTATGCCGACGGCTTTGCCTTACGAGTGCCCTTGGTCTTAAAATTCGATGCACTGCGGGATTTTCTAAAAGAAAAAGTCGCCGGTAAAACCGTACCGCTGACTGGTAAAGACGGGGAACTGACGCTGTATATCAAAGACGTGGACATCTACCCATCCGGCGATAACATCGCCATGGCCGTCTTCTTTAAAGCGGCTGCGCAAAACCAACTGCTGTCAACAAGCGGCAGTTTTCATATCACCGGAAAACCCGTTTTCGAAGAAACCACCGTCAAAGGCAAGCCCAAAGTGACCATTGGACTGGTCAATGTGCAGTTTGGCCGTCAAGTGGACAGCACTGTTCTTGATGTAGGCACCTGGGTACTACAAGACACCGTACGTGAGTACCTGGCAAAGTCCTTTATCATCGATGTGACCGATAAATTTCTAAACGTCCGCCGCAAGGCTGAAGCACAACTGAATCAACGCATGGATAAGGGTCAAATCAAAGGTCAGTTGAACAAAGCCACATTGGAGAATATCTTGATCTATGAAAAGTGGCTGATGATTAACACCGTGGTATCCGGGAAGTTTGGGGTGGAATTGGATGTTTAAGACGCAAGAATTAATTGCAAAGTTTTCCTATCAATCCCTTTAACAAATCCACTGTAGGTTCCAACGTGTCCTCACTGATAAACTCATCCGGCTGATGCGCCTGATCAATATGCCCCGGCCCCATGATCACCGTCTCCAATCCCATGGCATTAAAATAGGGACCTTCGGTACAAAAAGCCACGGCACCGGCATCGACCCCGGTGAGCTCCTGAGCTGCTGTAACAATCTGCGATTGAGCTGGAGTTTGCATGGGTGGTGTACCGTCACACAATGAAAACATTTCCCAACTGATACGACTTTTATCAAACAATCGACTCAAACGATGATTCAATACGTGCCGCAGCTCCTCAAGTTCCATCCCCGGCAGTGGGCGCATATCGATATGCAATTCACATTGACCGCAAATACGGTTTGGGTTATCACCACCATGAATGTGCCCCAGGTTCATGGTGGGTACAGGGACGGCAAAATCCGGGTTACTATTAAAAGATTGCAGTTGCCGGCGCCATTCCAGCAGATCACCAATTACGGCATGCATGGCTTCCAGGGCGCTGACCCCCAGAGAAGGATCGCTGGAGTGGCCGGATAAACCCCGTAGCCGTATCCCTTCCATCATAACACCCTTGTGTTGACGAATAGGCTTGAGCCCGGTCGGCTCTCCGATGAGCGCGTAGCGGGCCAAAGGCAAACCCATTTCCATAATAGCTTTCGCGCCGTCCATAGAACTTTCCTCATCCGCCGTGGCAACAATAAACAAAGGCTGTTTGAGACTTTTTTTATCAAACTGACTCGCCGCTTGGATTGCCAAAGCAAAAAAGCTTTTCATGTCCGCAGTACCCAGTCCATACAGCCGTCCATTACGCCGAGTCAAAGCAAACGGGTCGCTGCTCCACCGGTCCGCATCAAAGGGTACGGTATCCGTGTGCCCAGATAGCACCAACCCACCGTTGCGCTCGCTGTTACCGGCACTATCACTGTCACCTTGCAAACAGGCAACGAGATTGGCTTTCTGTGGTTGTGAAGCCAGCGGTAAGATTTTCACCTCAAACCCTGCATCCACCAACCATGTGGCCAAAAGATCCACAACAGCTCGGTTGCTTTGATCAAATTGTTTACTGACACTGCTGACGGACGGAGTCGCAATGAGCTGTTGCAGCATAGAAATTAAGGGAGGGTGTTTCATAGGGTTGCTCGGATAAAAAATAATAGAACATAGTTTGGACTGAACGGATGGTTTTGGCAAGACCGCCCCACCCTGCACAGATCCAACGGACACGCCAAAAACTCATCGACCTGATGACGATTTTGGGAATGTATCGGATCGAGCAGGAATGTATCAAAAAATAAATCCAGGGAACCTCTGATTAATTCCCGGATCAGCAGAGATGAGGACTAAATCGTCAAGTGCAAGGCGAAAAGCCTAGTCTTCCCTTTCGTAATAAATACGACTGCTGCGACAATAAACACCTTTAAGCTCATCGGGCTCAGCTTGCAAAATGTCGACATGTTCCGCGAGTATATTGGCTTGCAAGCCCGGCTCTTCAATACGGCGAATGTATCTCAGCGCCTCGCCTTCATTGTCGGCCACCACTTGATAATTAACAATGTATCCTACAACCCCATGGTATTTATTGTTGATTTCCGGTAGCTTACAACTTACGGTGATAGCATAGCAATGGGATTGCCGGGACACTTGGGAATCTATTTCACGAAGCAAGGCCAACAATGATTGGCTGGTGGGATCCAAATATAAGTACTGCAGAGCCAGCTCCCTGATTTCACCAACCTCCTCATTCTGAGCCAGACACACTCGTCCCAAAGATGCGGCTATACGACCCAACAACTCGCATTGATCGGCATCCGGTTTGTGGCCGTCCGGTGAAACCCAGCTATTCAGTACACTACGGGCCAACTCATCCGCTTCCGCAAAACGTTCTAAGGCCACCAAAGCAAAAACTTCCACTTCGGAGCGGTGCAATAGTAACTCCGGATCAATACAGCCGGACAAAAACTCCAGCGCTTCTGCATAGTGACCGCATCGATTGGACAGTATCGCTTGATTCAAGCAAACAGACGAGCGCCACACATCAGGACATAATAAGGATTCGTCATAGGCGGTAAAAGCTTCTTCATAAAGTTCGGCGTCGGACAAATAATTACCCAGTAATTGCCAGATCAGCCAACACTTTGGCGCCAAACTTACCCCTTTTTTCAGGTAGCTGATTGCCTCGTCCAGTTCCCCCAACTCATAATGGGCTAAGGCACCCAACTCGAATGCACCGGTGTAACACAGTGCTTCCAGTTTTGCGGCAATCTCCAGTGCTTTGGAAAACTCACCATCAGCTAAAAATTCAAATCCCTGATCGCTCAGCTTGTCTGTCTTGATTCTTCGTATGTCGTCAACATTTTGTTTCATAGCTCGAACTCGCAAACAGGGAAAGAAATACACCGGGATACCAATATCCCAGTCGCAAAAACTGGTACACGCCCACCCTAGCGCACCACTCCTGTCTTGCTCCTTAACAATGGAAAGCATCCTGACTTTTGAATAAAACGATCAGATGCCTGTCTGGAATGTCCGATTCCAATAATTCGGCAGAGAAAACCGCTACGCGGCGAGAACAAGCTACTGTTTTAAAACGCTTTCGATTGTAGTGATATTATCCAGCGGTGCCTGTCGCGCGAAACTATCATCAACAACGCCTTCCACATCAATACTATCGGTCAACCCAAACTGTTTCATTAGCCTTACAATTTTTCGCATTTCATCCATTTGCGGAACATAGCGGTCAAAATTGGTACGATTGGGGGGATTTTCCAAGGCATAAGTTACCAATTCCAAGGGTTGGTTCCAGTATTTGGACGAGATTTTTGCTGCTTGGGTCTGATTCCGTTTCGCCCACTGTACGGCACGTACAGCACCGTGAACCAGGGCCTTCACCGCGGCGGGGTCTTTATTAATAAAATCCTGCTTGACCAAAGTAAGATTACTGAAAAAGTGCGGCCAAACGTCTTCAGCATAAAACAGGAGTTCCGAATCACCGGACTTTAAGGTCTTGATGGCGAAAGGTTCACCCACATAATAAGCATCCAATACTCCGCTTGCCAATGCAGACGCCATATCGGGCGGATTCATTTCCACCACTTTGATTTCACCCTCAAGGCCGTTTTTGTTGATCAATTCCAGGATGCTGAGGTTGTGCCCTGAATAGCGCATAGGTACCGCAACCTGCTTGCCGCGCAAATCATGCAATGACTTTATATTTAGGCCTTTGCGTGTCACCAAGGTACTCTCATTACCGTTTCCGAACAACACTACTTTGATACTCTCACCCTGCTGATGCAACACGATGGACAAGGGGGCGATCATAAATGCTGCATGAATTTCCCCATTGCGCAACGCTTCCGCCATTTCGGCGAATGAAGAAAACTTAAGAGCCTTAAACCGGTATTTGCCGTTCTCTTTACTGGCTTGATCTAAAATTGGAGCCGCCATATTGCTGATAACGGGCATGTAGCCCATGCTAATAACCTGACGCTCACCTTCATCCACATTGATTTTAAAGTGAAGCACACTGATCAGCACAAACCAGGCAATCGTACCAAAGGTAAATTTCCACGGAGCTGGAATCGCGGCAATGATATTGTTAAGCCCCACATTCATGCAGTTGCTCCTTCACACAGCATAACTGACACCCAGGGTAAGAAAGATTTCATCACGCAAATCCTGCAAGCCTTTTTCTTTCACCAGGTTTCGGGGTCGACCGTAATCCAATTTTTGCTGTAACCGTACTTGCGTGGGCCTTTCACCCAAAACAACAATGCGGTCCGCCATAATCAGGGCATCCTCAATAAAGTGTGTCACCATTACCATTGTTTTACCGATGTACTCGTGAATATTGACCACTTCTTCGCGAATTTTCAGCTGAGTCAGATAATCCAGACCTGTAAAAGGTTCATCCATAAACAGCATTTCGGGTTTTACCGCCAGCGCTCGTGCCAACTCTGCGCGCCGTTGCATTCCTCCGGATAGTTGATGTGGAAAGTGGTGCTCAAAACCCAATAGCTCGACCAATTCCAGATATTCTGCTACCCGTTCCCTTTTCTCATCCGGTTCCAATTGCCGTAAACCCAGTTCCAGATTTTGCTCTACGGTCATCCAAGGAAGCAATCCGTTACTTTGGAACACAAATATATTGTCCGAACTGGGCCCGGTTACCGGTTTATCGTCTATGAGTACCCGACCTGAACTGGCGGTATCAAATCCCGCCATGATTCGCAACATAGTGGATTTGCCGCAACCCGAGGGTCCAAGGATACAAATCATTTCACCGTCTTCAAACTGCAAATTGATATCATCCAAAACCGTTATCCAATCACCGGGGCCGGGGTCTTCCAAAGTACGTTTGCGTTTGCGCCGGTTCAGATACTTTTTGGAAAGTGATTCTATTTTGATTTGTCCCATTAGTATGCCACCGAAATCATTTAAACCGTCCCCACATGATGGACTCTGCCGTTGAAACACGAATCATAATGTAATCCAACAACAATCCGATCATGCCGATCGCCACCATTCCCACCATTACATAGTCCATACGCAGAGCATTGCGTGAATCCAGAATCAAGTATCCCAACCCGGACTGAACCGCAATCATTTCCGCAGCCACTACCACCAACCACGCAATGGCAACGGTCAATCGCAACGCTGTCACCACAGAAGGCAGTATGGCAGGCAGCACCACTTTGCTGATTATTTCTCTGCGGGTAAAATCAAAGTTGGCGGCCACTTGAAAATACATGGGATTAATATGATCCACAGCCACTGTCGTAGACACCACCAATGGGAAAAAGCTTGCTAAAAAAATCAGAAAAATTGCAGGTTGATCACCAATTCCAAACCACAACATTGCCAACGGTATCCAGGCCAGTGGTGATATTGGTCGGAGAAACTGCACCAATGGATTCACCAGGATTTTCACCATGGTCAATCGACCTAGAATGATACCCAGTGGAATCCCCAACAGGGCCGCCAAATAGAAACCCACGGTCACCCGATACAGACTGGCTACTGAATGCTTCAGCAAAGTCCCATTTGCCGTCAATTCATAAAAAGCCCCTAGGACCGTAAGTGGTGGAGGAAATACTTGCGCACTCCAGCCACTAAACCGTGTCACCAGATCCCAAAGCAGGACAACACAGGCAAAAGATATGAGCGCATAAATGGTTTGTTTATTCAAGATATTTCCTCACCGAAAGCAATCAGGCGCACCGGAGTGACTCGATTTCTTTGGCTAAATCGAAGTATTGCAACCCGGCTCTACTGTTCTTATCGTAAGCCATGGTAGGCGTCAACAGTATTTGCGATTGCTGAACGATTTCATCCCTTTCAATAATGGTCGAAAATACACTACCGTAGTAGTCATGGTTCAACTTATTAAAAATTACCCGGGATGCCGTATTACTTCTATCGAACATGGTCACCAAAACATGAAAATCTATTTTATGATTGGCTTTTGCCTTTATCACATCCACCATATTGCGAATATGACTAATCCCGTTCATAGATAAGTACTCGCATTGTGACGGTACGGCAGCAATATCGGATGCCAACAACGCATTCAGGGTATAAAAATCGCCCGATGGCGGTGTATCGATGATAATGTAGTCAAAAAAATTCTTTATCGCCGCCAACTGGTCTTTGAGCATGTACTCAAAATGCTTCTCCCGCATGTGGTTCTTTGCCAACAAAGACAATCGGCTATTGGCAGGAAGCAACCAAAAATCGTGTCCCGTTTTGACGATGTAAGACGATAAATCAGATTCACCGGATTGAATAAAGTCATAAAAGGAATCACAGTGGTCACTTTTCAACAGACTGGACAAATTGGCCTGCACATCAAAATCGATGAGCAAAACCTGTTTACCCATCATAGCCAGCGACGTCCCCAAATTAAGACAAGTGGTTGTCTTGGCAACACCGCCTTTTTGGTTGCACACGGTAATGACTTTGCTGGATGACTCTGCAGCGCGTTTGCGGGTACCTTCAATATGTACCGGCGCTGACGGAACACGAGTCGAAGCAAGCTGTACCGAAGCGGCTTGCGTATTACCATAAAATTTTGGGTTTAGCACGGTAAATCCGTGATTACAATAGCTGCACCTGGCTCTGATTTCAGGCTTCTGAATCAATGAGTCATTTACATCATATTTTGTTTTACACTTATCACAGACAATGATCATATATTTAAACGCCGGCTTTTGTACTGTTGATTCTTGCCATAGGACTAATACCCTATGCGTTCATTACCCTTTCGTCGGAATCCGTATTGACTACGGTAGCGATCTTACTGTGTAAGTCGCCATCGTTGGCGACAAAATCCACTACGCCATATTCAATGGCACACTGAGTCAAATTGGGATAAACACAAGTTTCGGTATTCTGTGCAATGGTTACCCCTGATTTTTTCTTAATGTGGGAAAACCCTTCTTCTCCATCATTACCCACTCCGGTAAGCAACACACCGACAGTATTCTGTTCAAAAACATCTGCCGCTGACTGGAATAGCGCATTCAGGGGTTTTTTACCATTGGTTCCGCGCATCAGGCAGGGTTCTTGATTGGAATTAAGTTGTACGATCATGGGCTCACTGTAGGAACACACATAGCAAACACCCTGTTCCAATATCGTGCCTTCCTTTCCTTCTTCAACCTTCCAGGCGGTATATTCATTAAATTCTTTAACAAACGCAGGTAGAATTCGCGGTTCAATCTCCTGTATCGCCACCACAGCCATAGGCAAGTCCGGCGACAACTCGGACATGATGCGAATAACCGTATTAGGTCCACCCAAGGTAGTACCTATGGTAACCAGGTGATCCAACATCTGAAAACCGTATCGCTCCACCAACTGGTCTCGCACATCCACTTTGTTGAGCTTCACCCGATGAACGTTTCTGATATTCTCTGCGGCTGCAATTTTGACTCGATCAATTATTTGGTGACCCTGACTATGTATGTCTGTTGAAATTGCTCCGGAAGGTTTAGGTAGAAAATCCACCACGCCCAAACGTAAAGCCTCAAATGTGATATCACCATGAGAAAACAGCGAACTCAACATCACAATAGGTATCGGGCACTTGATCATAATGTGACGAATCGCGCGGACACCGTCCATAACCGGCATGTCCACATCCAGCGTTACCACATCCGGTTGCAACTCAGGTATTTTGTCCAATGCGTCCTGACCATTCCTGGCACTGCCCACCACTTCGATTTCATCGTCCGATTCCAGAATATCCCTCAGGGCTTTCACCATAAATGAGGCGTCATCAACGATCAGTACTTTGATTTTCTTTGCCATATTGGTTCCCAGTGGTTCCTTTTAAGCGGTAAACCGGCTTGTTGTGTTCATGTTATCAAACGGCATTTTGACGTGGTTTATTGCGAATCCTGGATTTAAGCTCAATCGCCTGTGCTTTGTGTTTCCTGGCTTGACGATTCGCTGTCATTTTCACTAATTCATACGCATCTAAAATCAAGGAGATACGCCCGTCCCCCACGATGGTGGCTCCGGAGAATCCACTCTTTTCTTGCACATAATCGGCCAACGGTTTGATGACCACTTCTTCCTGACCAATTAACTCATCCACAACAAAACCGGTCCGTTGCCCTTCAGTGGATACAATAACCACAAATGACTTTTCAGAGTCCACATCACCACTTATGTTAAACAACTTAGACAAGCGAAACATAGGCAAGGCACGACCGCGTAAATGTATAACCTCAACACCTTCCACCATGGAGGTCTCGTTACCGAATATACGCACTGTCTCATCCACATTGGCCAGAGGGATCGTAAACAAGTCTTTACCCACCCGCACCATCAAAGCGTGGATAATCGCCAGTGTCAAAGGAATCTTCAAACGCATCATGGTACGTATACCGGGTTTGGAATCTATATCCAACGTACCATTGAGTTTTTCAATGTTCCGCTTAACCACATCCATACCCACACCTCGGCCGGAGGTACCGGTGATTTTCTCTGCGGTAGAAAACCCGGGCGCCAGAATCATTTGAGTGATATCTCTGGGAGCCATACGCTCCAACTCTTCTATTGTCACCAAGCCTTTTTCCAACGCTTTACGTTTTATTTTATCAGGATCTATACCACGACCGTCGTCAACCACCTCTATTACAATGTGATTACTTTCCTGGTATGCTTCCAAACTCAAAATTCCAGCTTCAGTTTTACCCTTGGACTTACGTTCATCCATGGACTCCAATCCATGATCCACCGCGTTTCTAATGATATGAATCAACGGATCGGACAATTCCTCCACAATCATTTTATCCAATTCCGTATCTTCACCGCGGATCACCAGGTTAACTTTTTTGTCGGTACCGTGGGTCAAATCTCGCACCAAACGCGGGTAGCGATTAAAGATGTGAGAAACCGGCAACATGCGCATCTTCATCACACCTTCCTGCAACTCATTGGAAGTTCGTCCTAAAGCAGCAATGGCCTCACCCAGTCGATACGTTAAAGTGCGTACCATTTTGATATCCTTCTGATCGATACCGGGTACGTCCTTTAAATAACTTTGCAGTCCACGCATTTCATTGAACAACTGGAAGAAATAAGACCGGTCTACAACCAGCTCACCCACCTGATTCATGAGGGTATCGATTTTTTCTGCATCCACGCGCATGCTTTTCTTGATTTTCCGATCTGCTTCTCCGGGGTTTCTGCGTTTGTCATCCCCCGCTTTCTGCTCCAGACGCATACTTTGTCGCCCGGGAGGCTTCTTGGCCGCTGATTCTTGAGATACCGGTTTCTGTTCAGGACCGTTACTGACCAGTTCATCGTAGATCTGGTTTAGTGACTCTGTGTTTGCCTTGGGTTGAGTACTGCTATCCAATGCAGCAAGAAGTCGTTCTTCCAGTTCCGATGCTTTTGAATTTTCTGCAGGAGCGGCTCCTTTGGGTGCTGTGACCGGTGAATCCATATCTCGGTAGGCCGGCTCAGATGGTTCCTGATCTTGCTCTACTCCATACCCTTCCAATTGCGGAAACAAATCGATAAGAGAATCTATGTAGGGCTGAATGAAATCCGGATCCGCGTAACCTCCCGCGACACAAGACTGACGAGCACGATCCACTTCGTCACCCCATTGACGATAGTGGTCCTTAAGCTGCTCATATCCCATATAATTCGCGGCATTCCACAAACCATCCAAACTTTCATAAATTGCTGCAAATTCATTTTCCGCTGTTTCCGACGTCGGAATACGTTTCAATGCGTGTTGGATTACCCTTAGCTGACCTTCCACATGGTCCAGGAAAATACTGAACAATTCTTGGTCATTTTCTTCGTCATATTCAAAAGAATCGTTTGTATCCTTGGATTCACTAGTAGACTCCATTTTTGCGGACGACTCAATACCAGCCGTAGTGGGTACAGCAGCATTGGCACTTGGCGTTTCCGGCACACTTTGGTCGGAATCAATTGCACGAGTTAACCGCCGCACCAATTCGCTGACTGAAGAGACTTCCCGATTGGATTGCTCCAACTCATTAACCAATTGCACAATGCGGTCACGGGTATCTATGAGTAAATCCACCACATCGGCACTGGATTCTTTTTCGCCCTGGCGTAGCATATCCAGCAAATCTTCCCAGCGATGCGCCAAACGGGAAATTTTTTTCAGTCCGGTTATCTGTGATCCACCTTTGATGTTATGCACCGGCCGAAAGATGTCGTTAAGCACTTCCAGATTATTGGGATCTTCGCCCAACTGCAGCAACAGAGTTTCTATCTCATCAAGGTGCTCCATGGCTTCCACAATGAAATCAGGAACCAATGCCATGTTGATGTTAGCGAAATCTTCATCTGTATATTCGTCTTCGTCTTCTTCATACATTTCAGCGCTGTCAACTACCACATCCGCTGTAACTATACGTTCAGGCACCAATGGTTCATTCAGCTCCGCTTCCAGTTCTTCCACTTCAACTTCCGGCACCGGCTCGAAATAATCCGTTTCCTCCTCGACGATGGACTCATCAGGAAGCTCTTCTGATGTCACACTATTTTCATCGTGTTTAGACTTAGGGTCGTCAAACTGTGCAAATGCATCCAGTACAGAAGCCGTAACATCTGCCTCCGATTCATCGTCCTGGGACAACGCTTCACTCAAATAATCCGCTTCGCGGTCAATATCGTCATCCATTGATAACTCATCTGAAGCTGCGTGTGTGGATTTTTCCGCCATCACACTTGCAAGCTGCGGAAACAAACTGTCAATTTGAGACAGCTCGTCAGAAATAAACTCCAAATTAACCGGCTCACCTTTTCTGATCTGGGAGCCGACATCCACCAATGATTCACGCCAATGAGAAAACAGTCGGGATAGTTCGTCATATCCCATGTAATTGGCAGCCATCCATAAACTGGATACTGATTCAGAACACTGTTGCAGTAAGTCTTCTGAAGGATAATTTTGCAGTTGTGGAATGAACTGGCGCAACAACACCACTTGTTCATGCAGATGATCCAGAAAAATACAGAACAGTTCCGAGTCCTGCTCTTCATCGTAGCGAACTGTCACATAATCCACATCCAAATCGGACGCAAGCAAGGGCGCTTTCGATCCTGCATCCGGGTCAAAGTGTTGTTCCTGCGAATCTAAAGGAAATTCATCCGTACTGCCGGATTCTTCACTGTCTAAGGATATTTCAACGGTCTCAACTGTATCATCCGACGAGGATAGTGTATCCTCCTGTTCAAAAGCAGTAATTTCTATTAAATCCGG
This sequence comes from Gammaproteobacteria bacterium, assembly GCA_029882975.1. Lineage (NCBI taxonomy): Bacteria > Pseudomonadati > Pseudomonadota > Gammaproteobacteria > Gammaproteobacteria bacterium. Next base: position 8,404 of record JAOUJW010000004.1, on the reverse strand, counting down.
TTCGTCTATGCTCTGAAGTTGGTCTTCCTGAGATTCTGCTTCCTGAAACTCAATTATCTCCGGCTCAACTTCTATCTCCGGCGCAGCTACCAGCGCAACATCTTCTCTCTCGATCTCGAAAGTTAAACGGTCTACCAAATCATCAACAGGAGTCAGCTCCTCTTGAGTTCGTTCCAATTCATTCACTAACAGAACTATACGGTCCCGTGCATCAATCAGTAGATCAACGATTTCTGCGTTGGACGTTTTTTGTCCCTGGCGCAATAGATCCAACAGGTCTTCCAATCGGTGCGCCAATGCAGACACTTTTACCAAACCGGTAATCTGGGCACCACCTTTGATATTATGTACCGGCCGGAAAATGTCGTTAAGGACTTCCAGATCTTCCGGATCTTCCCCCAGATGTAACAATAGGGCTTCGATTTCATCCAGGTGTTCGCCGGCCTCGATTATAAAATCCGGGAGCAATGTTGTATTGATTTCAGTCATGTCTATTTCCTTGCGGCAGGCCTATGCGTATTTGCCCTTAACCTTAACCTTCAATAAGCTTCAAAATCTTTTCGGATTTGTGCTTATTAACCAGACCGATAGCACCGATTCGTTCCACTTCACCCCGGTATTTATCTTCATCCATATTGGACAAAATCAAAATTTTGGCGTTTTTATCACGGCTCAGTATTTCCTTCGCAGCAGTAATCCCATCCATACCTCGCATGGTAATATCCATAGTAACCAGATCCGGAAGCAGATCACCGTATTTCTGAATCGCCTCATCACCACTACTGGCCTCACCCACGACTTGGTGACCGGCCTCTTCCAAGGTTTTGGTTATTACTCTCCGCATCATTGTGGAGTCTTCTACGATTAAAATGCGTTTACCCATTAGCGTATCCTGTTAACCACGATTCAGACAGTCGGCGCATTATTGCGTTACCGCATCGTCCCCAAGAATCAATTCGTTATAGTTGGCATCTTTCAGCAGATAGTATTCTTCATTAAACAGAATTCGTTCAAAATTCAGAATAATTAACAGGTTATCATTCACATCACATACACCTTGTATGTACTGATTTTCCAAACCTGCAATAACTACATCCGGCGCCGGCTCCACGTGATTGTGAGCGACTTTCAATACTTCCGTTACCCGATCGACGATGAAACCGATGACTCGATCACTGATATTTAGAATCAATATCCAGTTGCGCTCATGATTGTCTTCGCGAAACAAAAACAATCGCTTACGTAAATCGATCACAGGTATAATATCACCGCGCAGGTTAATTACCCCTTCGACAAACTCCGGTGAATTGGGTACGGCGGTGACTGGAGCTGAACGAATGATCTCCTGAACCATTAATATATTGACACCAAATTGCTCCTGATTGATTCCGAAACCAACCAGTTGCATTTGGCCTTCTTGGTCAGTGTCGTCGAATCGATCACTTCTCCCGGTCATGCCAGCTATAGCCATGATTGCATCTCCTGTTACACCTTAAGCTCTTGATACGTCACACAGCCGCAAAATCTGCGGCTGCAATCGTAGTTGGTTTAGATGTCTGTCTTAAACTGACGTACCTGTTCGTTCAATACTTCTGACTGATGTTTCAAGCCATCCATAATCGACGTTACGATACCCGCGCCTTCTACCGTTTGCGCCGCGGTAGCCGCCGTTTCCTGCGCCAGTTTGGTAATTGCCTGGGAACGTTGCGCCTGAGCCGCAGTCATCTGGCCCATTTCACCCCCTCGACGTACCACGCTTTCCATTTCCTGACCGATGGCTTTAGCACTTTGGTTGGTCTCTTCTACCAACCGGGTAATCTTGGATGAGTACTCCAACATAACGCGGAGCGCGTCTTCCGCTACCTCACGTCGGGTACCGGACTCACCTGCCATTAAGGCGATCTTTTGTGCCAAAACGTTCAAGTCTTTCATATATCCCGTTACCTGACCGGTGGTGGAGTTCAAGGCCTCCGCCGAAGTGGCGATTTCCTCGATAGCCGTCATGTTGATTCGACCACCTTCGTCGATTTTCAGCAGCGCTTGCTGGGATTTATCTGTCAGTTTTACCCCTTCACTTACGCTGTTGGTTGAGTCTTTAATTAACTGGGTAATTTCTTTCGCAGCTTCGGATGAACGCTGCGCCAGCTTACCTACCTCGTCCGCAACCACCGCGAAACCCTTACCGTGTGCCCCCGCTCGAGCCGCCTCTACCGCAGCGTTCAAAGCGAGCAAGTTGGTTTGTTCCGCGATTTCCGTGATTACCCCGATGATTTCAGAAATCTGCTCGGAGGATTCAGCAATTGCGCGCATACCATCTACCGTCGCGGCTACCGATTGACGGCCCTCTTCCGCAGCATTCAAGGCCGAACGACCGTAATCGGTGGCTTGTCCTACCGCCTTCTGCATATCGTCCACCGCCGACACCATTTGTTGGATGGCTTTATTAACGGTGCCTACCATCTCTTCCTGCTCCAACGCGGTTTTTACAACGCGTCCGGATGTTTCACCCATTTCGGATACACGAGCCAGGGTTTCCGCAGCCTCTCGGTCCTGTGCCTGTGCTGACTCAGCCACGTCACCCATTTTATCGAGAAGTTCCTGTACAGCATTCTGTGATTGCACCGCAGAATCCTGCTGCGCTTGAGCCGCTTTGGTTACCTGGCCCGCGGTCAGACCCATTTCCGTGATTACTTTCTCGGATGTTTGTGCACGCTTAAGCTGATCTTCTGCACGATTCCTGTTACCCGATGCTCGTTGGAAGGCATCGTCCGAATAGGTCACCACTTCGCGAGACGCTTGGTACACTTCCGCAAACGTGTTGTTTATCAAACCCAACATCTCATTCAAGGTAGTCGCCATTACACCGATCTCATCCGAACTTTCTACTGGTAGGCGTATCGTGAGGTCGCGATTCTCTGAAATACCACGAATAGTGTTTACCGCACGTAAAATCGGACCGGCAATGGCTCGGGTCAGCAATATAATCAAAAGGACACCCGCAACCACGGAAACACCCATCAGCGTCCAGGACAAGTTAATGGTTTCCGTTACGACATCTTCAAGATTTTGTGCATCGTCAAGTAGTAATTTTTTCTCGTGGCTGGACATTTCTTTAAGTATACCGGTGAGTTCCGCGGCAATGGGAGCCGCTCGAGTAGCCAACCAAAAGTTCGCCAAGTTCCACTCCGCACTACCGCGTATCTCAAACATCTTAGGCGGTAAACCCTCAAATTCGGATCGAACTTGCTTAAATTGATCAAACGCGCTGCGTTGTGCCGGTGTCAAATGGGTATAAGCATTTTCCAGATCACGAAAACGTGTCGTGTTCTTCTCCCACAAACTATCGAATTGTTTTTTGAAAGACTCGTCACCGGATAATAAGTAAGCTCGAATTGCCGCCAGACCCAGACCGGTGGTACCTCGAACGTCCGCCATCATATACAGGATATTTTTGCGTAATTCCGTACCCGGTTGCTGACCTTCCAAGTCGATCATACGCGTGATCAACGACGACAACTGGGCGGCTCGTGGGGCCGCATCCTGGAACAGAATTTTTGACGCGGGCTTCTCATCGATGGTATTCGCAATATCCTCTACTTCCTGTTGGTAATCGCGGAACAATTTCAATTTCTTATCGATAATAGCCAGGTTATTTATATCGTCCTTGTCGTCCCAGTCTTTGGCCAAACGCTTCATTTCCCCCAGCGGTTTATCAAGATACTCTGACCAGGTTTCCGCACGGTCTTTCTTGAATTGTTCCTTACCCAAGAGCATCCAACCGCGCAAACCGGCGAGCGACTGGTTGATCCCGTTTAACATGTCGATACTGACCAATGCTGTAGGTACACGTGTATTTACCACGCGCTCAGACGTCGTGTTAATTATGGTAACCTCGTAAACCGCAATACCGAGGGCGACCACCAACAGCAACACCATGACACCAAAGCCGGTGCCTAGTTTCATTGACAGTCTCAGGCCTTGAAAGAGACTATAATTTCGTTTTTTAGCCACCGTAAACTCCTCCGTTCTTGATAAGTGGTATCCTGGATACTAAGCTAGACATTGATATAACTCCCGATTTAAACGACGTGTTAGGTCGTAAAACATAACCCATGTGTTTGCCTTGACTTTAACTAACATTAGCTAACAAGACTGTTCACCTTATCTGCGATTTCACTGTCCGAAATCACCCATTCCACATCACTGCGTTCCAGAGCCGCCAGCGCCATGTCTTTGGAGAGGCAACTGTGGGGGTCCTGTACGATGGCTTGACCACCCATGCGGATCACTTCCTCCAGCCCTTCGGAACCATCTGCACCGGAACCCGATAAAATCACACCGATACAGTTTTCTTCCGTGATGTCCGCCGCTGAAAACATCAACATATCCACTGCGCCTTTGCGCGAAGCGAACGGTGCTGGATTGATATGCAACGAGTAGGCCATGTCTGTTTTATGAACAGTCATGTAGTCCGACCCCACATTGAGGTAACACACTCCGGGTTTGATTTCTTCACCGTGTTTAGCTCGTTTCACGAACACAGAACTACAACTATTGAGGTATTCGGTAAAAGCGTCCACATGCTCCGGTGTAGCATATATGCTGGCCATATAAGCCGTATTATCATTGGCTTGCAGATGGGGAATGATTTTTAGCATGGAACCATAACCACCTTCGGCCGCGCCGAAAGTCACCACCTTTTTACACGAGCCGGTCAAAGGCGCATTCAGGGCCTGACCATTTGGATGATTGCGACGTATATACTTGATGGCATTCACTTCAACACCGGCAGCAAATCGAACCTTGCTACGGATATCTTCTACCTGATGCTCTATAGTGCTGCCTTCCAAAGCGGAAGGTTTGGAGATAAAATCCACCGCGCCATAGCGTAAAGCATCGAAAGTAACCGTAGCACCCACCACGGTTAAACTGCTTAACATGACCACCGGTTTGGGATTCTTGATCATCAAATGCTTTAAAGTGGTTATACCGTCCATAACCGGCATCGCCACATCCATCGTGATCACATCAGGATTGTATTTTTTCACAGCCTCGAGCGCAGAGATCCCATCGGCAGCTTCGCCCACCACGTCGATGTGCGGATCATCTTCAAACATGGTACGTATAGCATCACGCATCATTTTGGAATCATCCACTACCAACAGTTTCAATACAGTGTTATTATCCATCCACGCGCTACTCTTTGAAGGTTCTGTCCACACAAGCGTTTTTCCAATGTTTTCCACTCAGTTTGCTATCCCAAGTACTTATCAATCTTTTGCAACAACTCTGCGGGTTGAAACGGCTTGGTCAGATACTCGTCTGTACCGGACATCTTGCCTTTCAATTTGTCAAACAAAGTATCCCTTGACGTCAGCACTATCACCGGGATATCTTTTTGGCGTTCGTCTTTTTTCATACGTGCCAAGACTTCGTAACCGTCCATTTTGGGTAAAATCAAATCCAGCAACACCAGGTCGGGGTTCTCCAGTCGCAGCATAGTCAGCGCCTCAACACCGTCTTTTGCTTCCACGATGCGATATTCTCGGCCATTTAAGGCATGTATGATGGATTTACGGGCCAAACCGCTATCGTCGATAACCAGGATTTTGGCCAGGCCACCGCCCAACTCTTCATTAAAATCCACACCCAGCTGTTTGAAGATCTCTTCAGTGGACAAACCGGTATTATTGCTCTGGGTCGAGGGATTGTTTCCTGGGTCGCGATCGCCTTTGAAAAAGAAACGGGCTGACTCCACATTGCGCAGATCCTGCAGAGCTTCAACACCACGGACATTACGGTAATACAGGTCCATGATCTCACCCTTGTTAATGGAGAAAACTGCGCCATGACCTTTGTCTGCATACACATACATGGCGCCACTTTTATGTTCCTTGCACAGCCTCAGCAAAGCCAGTACCGCTTCGCGAAAAGCAACAAATTTATCTTTGGACACGGTCCGCATCTCCTGCTAATAACCCTGTCATCTTTACCAGCATGACCCCGAATGGAATTCATCAATGTGAGTATCGGCAAACACTGTGACGACTTTAACGATTTAAAATTAAAACTGAGTCACCCTAACGGTCGGTAACTTTTCTTAAACATTTCGATTACCTTGCAAATTGCCTCACACGTGACATGGATCACAAAATGCACAAAGTGTACCCCTTTCTAACAAATATACCGGGGAGTCACACAGCACATTGATTCAATGTTAATTTTTTTGTCACAGTTAGGGCGCTAAATGCATAACAAAGCAAGTATTTGTGATACATCTATTGCTCAATTTTCATTAAGCCCTGCCGATAGAAAGACAATGGATCAACCCTATAACCGGACGCAAGCCATTCATGAGCGAACCAACTCCATCAAGCGAGAACACCGAGCCCAACGAAACCGGTATGGACGAGCACAAGCAAATTCTGCTTGATGAGCTGGAGCGATCGCATGTATTAGAGGAAATAAAACAAGATGTTGAAGGGTTACAAACCGAGCCCTTTGAGCCTGCGTCTTTAAACTTTGATGACGAGCCAAGCGATGAGCCCGATCCTAAAACCGAATTCCAAGAAACTGAAACCGGGGAACCGGAGGCCGCTGAATCCTATACCACTGATGAAGATGTTGATATCGTACAACGAGTGTTGCAAGAAATTGACGCCAAAAATCTTTCCAAAGACCAACCCACACAACCAAACACAGAAAGTGTGGGTTTAGATCCTGAACCCTCCCGCCCTGCTTATGAAAATACTATAGACGAAGTTATTGCCATTCTGAGTCAAAGCAATCACCACCTGGATCAATCGCAGTTGGATTCATTGATTGGCAACATAGAAGCCCTTTGGTCGGAACTAAAGTCTACCTGGCAACGCTGTGAAGAGCGCCCCCATATCGTCGCAAAAATTGAAGAACTGTGGTCTACGTTAAAGGATGCCGAGGCTTCAGGCATTGACACCAGCTTATTAAAGCAATCGCTAGGAGTTTCCGGGTATTCCGAATCCGGTGCCTCAACTACAGATCAACAGCTGTCAACAGAGCCACTGGATTCTTTAAGCGTTACTGATAGCAACTGGAATAACGATGAGCCTGCATCTTCTGTGACGGCGAACCATACCAACAGCGCAATGCCAACAGAGTCTATGGAGGATTCTCTGGCTGCCATTCTAAAATCACTGGAAGAACTACCCGCAGCGACCACGCAGAAAACCGATGGCTTACCGGAAACCATTGCCAGTAATATGTACGATGTCAATTCCGAAGAACTCGTTTACAGTGACAGCATTTCCCAGTATTTCATTGCAAAACACCAACACGGTGAGAATAGTCAGCCAGTTGCTTTAGGTCCTGAGGAAATTAATCCGGCAAGCGGTTTGGAACAATCTGAAGATACAGACAGCACCGCAAATGAAGTAGCAGAAATCCTGCGCCGGTATGCCACGCCGGATTCCACCTCTAACGCTACCGATACCACAGCAACGACCTCGGGACCGGAGTCACTTGGCTACTCGATTGGCACAACCAACTTGCCGGAATCTTTTGATGACGCTGCCAACCTGGAAATTGTCGAAACGGCGCAAAGCTTGATAGATGAAACGACTGCGTATGAATTTGAGAAGAAGCCGCAATATGGCGCAAATGCAGATGCTGACACAGAATTCTTAACCGATCCCTCAGGGGATATCTTGTCACGGGATAGCAACCCAAATGACACCTTTGCGGGTTATTCCTCCAACAGTTCACAGGAAATACTGACAGAAATACCGGATACTTCTGATATACCGGACCAGAATTTCACTCAGCCCGATACCGGATCAGTGATTTCAGAAGATGAGCAAGCGTTACTGATGGACATTCTCGCAAGCGAAAAGCCGGGTACTCCGGCACGCAGTAGCCACAGTGCCACCCAAGTATTTAACTCCAATGCTGATTCCTACGATACTCCCGGAAATATGGGAACATCTTCTCTCGACTATCAATTCAAACATCAATGGGAAGACGAAGAACGAGCAACGGAAAAAGATCTTTTGGATTATTACGCCGACACAGAGGAGCGTTCACTGTGGGTTCCGGGATTAATTGTCGCCGCATTAATGATTGGAGGGGTTTTGCTATGGCTGTTTCTCAGTCCCAACACCAAAACCAATACCACCAAGGCGGCGATCAGCAAACAACAAGTAGATAATAGAAGTCGCAAAGATGTATCCAGTGAGTCAGTGTTGAAAACGGAAAATAGCACCTTCGACACTGAATTGCGAAAAACACCCAGGAAGCTACGCCAAGGCCCATTAGCCACTAAGGGAACTGAGGGCTCTTCACCCGCTGATGGCTCTTCACCCGCTGATGGCTCTTCACCCGCTGATGGCTCTTCACCCGCTGATGGCTCTTCACCCGCTGATGGCTCTTC